>JBKJJR010000374.1:0-4876 GCA_046597835.1 Pyrinomonadaceae bacterium | reverse complement strand
AGATTTGGCACCTGCCAGTAAAAGGAAGTAGAAAGACAGCGCCTCCCAACGCGGCACCTCCGAGGCGTCTTCAAATTCGATACCGAAAGCTTGCAAGCGGTTGCGTTCATAAAAATCGATTATCGGATTTTCAGCGACTTTTGCCGGCAGCATTCCCTCAGCCATACCCAAAACAAATATGTGGTCGAACTCACCGCCGATAATGGTATTTGGCTGATGCAGTACAACGCCGCCGCGTGATGGATCAAACGGAGTGGTTACGGACGATAAAACGTCGAATACGTCTGACGCAAAACCGTCGTAAGCAACCGTGCGCCCGCCATCGTTAAAAGACTGTTCTTCGACCGATTCAAAAAATCTGTTCAAGGCGGTCAACTCGGCCGAGCGTTCAGCCCCTGTCTCACGAACGCGGAATTCCCGGAGCACGTTACCCAGCCAAACGGTCCATTCCTTATAACTTTGCTTGTCCGGTACCCGGAGAATCGATAGATCGACGCCCAAGTCTCGCCACTCCTCGAAAGTGCTGGGGTGAAATTTCCTAATCTCGGGCCATTTGCTGTCTTCGATACCCGGCCCGAAAGCGTGCAGCAGAACCCGGGCCGTTACCTCAAACTCCAACGGAGAGACGGCCTTTTCTCCGGGCTCGGTTTCAGGCCCGGCCGATTCGAGCAGCAGCCTTACAAAATTGCCGATCGCAGTTTGACCCAACGGGACCTTATGGGTAATTTCAACCGGCATTTTGTATTCACGCGAAACGGATGCTATCAAAGCCGCGTAGGGCTCAACCGAACGGCAGACTATGGCGATTTTCCCGGGATGTGCTCCGTCGTTGATCAGGTGCTTTGCCCGCGCGATCGTGCCACTAACCTCATCTTCAATAGTGGAATAGGCGATCGCGGGCGGCACCGAAATAGACTTATCGTGCCTTTGTCCGGCATTTTCGCGGCCGGGCTCGGCGATAAACCTTGAAGCCATAACCGCTGCGGCAGTGCTATCGTGTCCGACAACGTCAGGGGATTCATCGATGTCCCAATCAAACTTCTTCAACTTATCGATCCACACTCGATTTACTTCAAAGATAGAGTTGCTATGCGATGGCAGAAAAAAGACGCTCCCGTCAGCGGCGATCTTGTCGATGAACAAGATTTCTTCTGCGCGCGCTCGAAAATAGCCGAAAATGAACAGCTTCTTTTTCTGCATCTCAAGATGCGAGGCCCGCCACAATACCGCTTCGCGGTCGATCATACCTCTCTTTGCCAGTAAATTGACATACATTTCGGCTACGTCAGCGAGGAACCCGGCACGAGCCGAACCGTGCTTTCGTAACAAATTCAGGTCGATCCCGGTACGCAGCACGGTACTTAGTATCTCTCTGATCCGTCCCGCTTCGGCTGCCGGATCTAATTTAGGTTGAACCCTACTGATCGATAATTTCAGGGTGTTGAGTGCTGTGAGCTGAGACGCAACGCCTATCTTTTCCCGGCGGAGCAATTGCTCGGCTATAGATCGCAGACTTTTATGCGCCTTTCCGAGTCGCTCTGCCGCCGCCCTGTGCGGAGTTATGACAAGCACATCGTCCGGAATCACGTCGATCGTTTGAGGAATGCACCCTGTTTTTAGTGTTCGCTCCATTTTCTACGACCTACCTATCGCCAAATTTGTCTTCGATTCTTGTAAGATATTACGCCGTTTGAATAAGGAAGGGCAAAGCGGAGGACAACGAGCGGCGACAAGTGAATTAATTTTACTCTGTATGCGGGAATACAGACGGTGTATTTATGGTCAGGTTATGCTAATAACATCATTTTTCTTTTCATAACTAGCGCTGCGGCGCCTTTGTGCCCCTTCGGGGGCATTTTTTTACGCGGACTTGCGAAAGTACTGAAAGAGCTTCAATAGAGAAACTTCCTCAGGAACCAGCTCCGATTCGATCTCTTTGGCTTGTCTGAATCTGCGCGGTGTGAACGAATCTAAAACTAGGCCCTTGGTGTATGCTTTTAATATGATCGGATGGATGTAAGATTTTCGACATACACTGGGCGTATTACCCAACTCTGCGGAAACTTTTTTGACAGCTTTGACGATGTTCTTTTGTAATTCCTTCTCATCGTTCGCGGTCCCGATCTCGGCCAATTCGGTCGCCGCCAACAGTGACGCTCCCCAGGTGCGGAAATCCTTGGCTGAGAATTCAGGCGCCGTAATTGATTTTATGTACTCATTGATCTGCGAAGGCCGCACGGCGTGGATCGTGCCGTCCCCGTTCGTGTATTGAAACAGTTTGCCTCCGCGCCCAAAGCCCGTCAGCCTGCCAATCAAACTTGCAAGGTGAGGATCGACGAGCACTTTCCTGTGTTTTATGTGGCTCTTACCGACGAATTGAAACGTGACTCTTCCTTTTGAATGCACAGTAACATGGCGGTTTCTGAGCGTGGTAATTCCATAGGTTCGAAAATGGTTGACGCTTTTGTCGGTTCCCATCCGTATATACAGCGAGTTGATAAGACGGACCATTATCGCAAGCACTTTTTCAGCGGGAAATCCTTTAAGCGAAATGTGCTCGTTCGTCACGCGGCGCAAATTCGGCAAATGCTCGCCAAATTTCTCGATGCGCTTAAACTTTTTTTGCTGCTGCGCGTCGGCAAATTTTGCATGGTAAATATATTGGATGCGTCCACGGGTGTCAATACCGACAGCCTGAAGCCGCCCACCGGCTGAGGGCGATATGCGAACGTGCTGCCACGCGGGCGGTATAACGAGCAGTTGTATTCTTTCCAACGACACGCTATCGGAAATTTTCTTACCGTCATGCGTGAAATAGGTGAAGCCTCGGCGCATGGTACCGTCGCGTCGCCACCATTTTGCGCGCCGGCTTTTTTCCGTTAACAACTCTGCGGGATTCTTTGCCGGCATTGATCAGGTGTCCACAAAAATACTCCGGCCTTTCTACGATCTCCGCATTGCAAAAAGGCTTGCCCCGTGTGGGTTTGGGGAGCAAGTCGGGACGTTTTCCCTGACCTGCTGCGGGGCAAGCAAGCCGGTTCCTACCCTGGCTGCCCCCCAAGGAGTATAATACCAACGACGACGTTCATTGACTGTAATGTTAACGACACAGGCAAAATTATCATCGACTTTTCATCGGCTAAACTAATAAAAATCACTAATCGTTCACGAAAAAAAGGAGACCGGCAAAGATCTCCCCTAAATCATGCATAAATTGTCCGAGCGTCAAAGGGCGGATCGGCGGCCGGTTATTAACTGAATAAGCAGCACCACAACCGCAATCACCAGTAATATATGAATAAGATTGCCGACGGCTGCACCCGCAAATCCGAATCCAAGGGCCCAAAGTACGAGTAGTACAAGAATAATAGTCCAAAGCATAATTTTCCTCCTGTCGATTAATTAATAGGTCTGCAAAAAGTCATCACTCCCTCCAGCCGGTTAGCTGCATGACGCATGGCCGCAATTGCATGCCAGTTCTGTGAGTTCACCATCGGCGGCGTCTTTGCAATTTTCACTGCAATACGAATCAGCATCTGTTACAAGACAGCTACATGGTTCGTGTGTGCATGTTCCTGCGGTGTCCATAGTTTCTCCTTATCCGTCAAAAGAACGTTCTAGTTATCGCGCAGGCACCGAAATGTCCACATCGACTTTCTTCGGCGTCGCGGGGCCGCCCATTTTCACAATGTAGAAAACGCCGCCTACAATCATTGCAACGATTATGATCATCGCTACTGCCCAAATTGCACTGCTTGATGTTGATTCTTCAGCCATTATTTTTCCCCCCTCATTACTATTAATGCGCATCGAAACTCTCGACGCTGTCTGCCAGCATACAAACAAATTTCTATGGCCGATTAAAATCTAAACTGGAGCTTTGTAAGCAAACGTTAGGAAAATCTTAGCCGGATCGGGCAACTTCCGATCTCGAACTTAAATTACGTGGTCGTATCAAAGACGTTAAGCCTAATGTGCTTTTTCACGCGTCCACCTGCTCCGCCGTTGTCGCCGTCTCTGAAACGCAGCCAGATTGCTTACGGATCAAAGGTTTGGTAAGACGGCGGTGTGCTTTACCGACGAGGACGCGCGGAATTTACATCAGCCGAGTACTAAAAATCGGTTAGAAAAATTCGACGTCGATCGTGAGCAACGGTGGATGAATCCGAACACAGAGCCCGCGAAATGTTCATTTCTGTATAATATTAAGAACGATGTAAATGGTCTTTCACGAATGGCAAAACACGGTCAAGACAAGTCATCCGAGGCGGTAAAAGCCAGGCCAGCGAAAATTGAAGATCCGACCAGTGCGTTCGCATCGCAATTAGATCTTATCGCACTTTCCCACGAGCCTGTTTTCGCGTGGGATTGGGACCTCGGCGTCATTGACTGGAATGCCGGCGCTGAACGGCAATATGGTTTTACACGCTCTGAGGCGCTGGGCAAAAACAGCCATGAATTGCTCGCTTCAAAACCTCCGGTCTCTCTCCGTAGATTTCTTAAAAAACTTGCCGGTGACGGCTATTGGGCGGGCGAAGTTCGCCACACCACCAAAGACGGCAAGGAACTGATCATCGAGAGCCGCCAACAGGTTATCGATCGAAACGGCCGAAAGATCGTCATTGAGAGCAACCGTGACATCTCTGAGCGCCGCGCGGGTGAAAGCCAGATCGCTATTTTGATAATTATCGGCGATCTTATCAGGACGACAACCGATCCGGACGAGCTGCTTAACTCCACAACAAAAACCGTAGGCCTCTATTTTAATGCACGCCGATGTGTGTTTAACGAGGTCGATCTCGAGAACGACCTCGAGATCATCCACCGCGATTATCGCCGCAGCGGCAGGTCCGTAGCCGGCAAGCATAAACTTTCA
>JBKJJR010000176.1:0-2593 GCA_046597835.1 Pyrinomonadaceae bacterium | reverse complement strand
A
Source organism: Pyrinomonadaceae bacterium (assembly GCA_046597835.1). Classification (GTDB taxonomy): domain Bacteria; phylum Acidobacteriota; class Blastocatellia; order Pyrinomonadales; family Pyrinomonadaceae; genus OLB17. The sequence continues at coordinate 2,592 of JBKJJR010000176.1, read as the reverse complement.
TTTGCGAAACCAATCCAGCGATTCCGCCTGTTTTGCCCAAAATGCCGGTACGTCGGCAGCGGCCTCAGCGTAGAGGCGTTCGTATTCTTCAAAGCTCTTTATATGAGCGTTTGCCGCAAACTCCAGCGGCGGCGGAAAGAGACGATGCTCGTTCAGGACGGATTCAATAGCGACAGGTTCGGACATACCCTCAAAGTATAAAATATCGCTTGCCCGCGCGGAAACGTCGTCCCCAATTCCGTTTTGGAATCGTGTGCCAACGGTGTAAAATCGGCGCAGAACAGCCTTCGGAGCAAACTATGCCTCTTCTCGAAATGCGTTCGATCGTCAAGGAATTTCCCGGCGTCCGAGCTTTGGACGGCGTCAGTTTTACGCTTGAGGCTGGCGAGTTTCATTCGCTGGTGGGAGAGAACGGCGCGGGGAAATCGACGTTGATGAAGGTGCTTTCGGGCGTGTATGCCGAAGGAACTTTTGATGGCGAGATACTGGTCAACAACGAAGTAAAGCATTTTCGCAGTATCCGGGATTCGGAAAATGTGGGAATTGCGGTCATCTTTCAGGAGCTTTCACTTGTAAAGGAATTGACCGTAGGCGAGAACATATTTCTCGGCAAAGAGCCTTCGCGGTTTGGCGTCATAAATTGGACAGAGCTATATCACAAAGCCTCTAAACTATTACACGATCTGCATTTACCTATCGACCCGCATGTAAAGGCCGGTAGTCTCGGCATTGGGCAGCAGCAACTGGTCGAGATCGCAAAAGCATTATCGAAGGACGCAAAAATTCTTGTCCTCGACGAGCCGACTGCCGCATTGACCGAGGCCGAGGTTGAAACGCTTTTCACTATTCTCGAAAAACTCCGCTCACATGGCGTTGGGATGATCTATATCTCGCATAAGCTCAACGAAGTTTTTAAAATGAGCGACCGCATTACTGTCCTTCGTGACGGGAAAACGGTTGCCACGCACGTCGCCACCGAGACTGATAGAGACAAAGTTATAGCTGAAATGGTCGGCCGCGAGATTAGCGATATTTTTCCAGTTGCCGAACATAAGAGCGGAGCGACGGCTCTAAGCGTGAAAAATCTGACCACTTATTCGAATGATACCGCCAACAAAAAGGTAGTGGACAATATCTCATTTGATGTAAAGAGAGGTGAGATACTTGGGATCGCAGGACTAATGGGCGCCGGGCGTTCGGAGCTTTTGATGACGATATTTGGAGCATGGCACGGCAGATATTCCAAAGAGATCGAGATCGAGGGCAGGCGGACAAAGATAAACTCGCCTGCCGACGCCATCTCAAACGGCATCGGTTTTGTAACCGAAGATCGCAAACGTTTTGGGCTGATACTCGATCAAATGATCGTTGATAATATGACGCTTGCCGGGTTGCGCTCGATTTCCGGACGGTTTGTAACGGATCGAACAAGAGAAACTATTGCCGTGAAACAACCAATGACGAGCTTACGGATAAAGGCTCATTCAACTATGATGGCAACCGGAACACTCTCGGGCGGCAACCAGCAAAAGGTCGTGCTCGGCAAGTGGCTGTTGACCAAACCAAAAATTCTTTTCCTCGACGAGCCGACACGCGGCATTGATGTCGGGACAAAACAGGAAATTTATGCTGAGATCAATAAACTTGCCAAAGAAGGCATGGCGATCGTGCTTGTTTCGTCTGAGTTGTCTGAGGTGCTGGGATTATCAGACCGCGTGATCGTTCTGCATGAAGGTAAATTGACAGCCGAATTCTCGCGTGATGAGGCTGTGCCGGAAAAAGTGATGGCAGCCGCGACAGGAAATATATGGCATTCGGAATACCTTGTAATTGATAACTGATGGCTGATAATTTCGGAAGAGAAACTACATGGACGAAACCGAGCGAAACCGAATAACCAGATCGACGTTGCGAGCATACATCATGATCGCGATCTTGGCGTTGATTTGGGTGTATTTTCACTGGGCGACCGACTCGATCTTTTTGACGCCGAGAAATCTGTCAAACCTGATGACACAAATGTCCGTTACGGCGATCCTGGCGGTGGGGATGCTGATGGTCATTGTTTCGGGAAATATTGATCTTTCAGTTGGTTCGCTGCTCGGATTTGCGGGCGGCATCGCGGCTTATGCTCTGACGGTTCTGGGATTGGGGCTGCCTGCGGCCATAATTGCTGCCATTGTTATCAGCATTGCGGTCGGCGCCTTTCACGGCTTGCTGATCGCATATGCCAATGTCCCGGCATTTATCGTAACTCTGGGCGGGCTTTTGGCATGGCGTGGCGCGGTCAAGTGGCTGCTCGGCGGCAATACGATACCGATTTCAAATGAAACATTTAAGGCGATCGGCAACAACAATCTTTCGGCGCCTGTCGGATGGCTTCTGGCAGCGATGGCAATCGCTTTCGTATTATTTATCGCCTATCGCAAAGCAAGATCGATCAGAGACTATGGGCTCGGCGAGGCAAATTACGCCGGCGAGCTTTTAAGAGCGGTCATTCCGATTGGCGGCATTGTGGCTTTTATTTGGGTAATGAACGCCTATCAGGGTGTGCCGATCCCGGTGCTGATATTGCTTGCGGTGGCCGGCATC
>JBKJJR010000163.1:0-4716 GCA_046597835.1 Pyrinomonadaceae bacterium | reverse complement strand
ACCTTGTTCGCGTCTTTATTTAGAACGCCGACAGTGTAAGCGACCGTTTTGCCGTCCGGCGAAAGCTGCGGGTCGCCGACGCGTTTTACATTAAGTAAATCGTTGACATTAAACGTCAGCTGGGCCGAAATTACAAAAGCCGCTAGCAAAACAAAACCAAATACTGCAAATATGCGTTTCATATATGTTCCTGATGGTAGAATTTTAATCAAATCGCATATCATTATCGCACAAAAGTTTGTGAGAACGGAATATAGTTCTCCAAAGTCCAAGCGCTAAAGTCACGGATATAAGTTGTAACTTTGGACTTTGGACGTTAGACTTTGGACTAGAGACTCTATGTTAAACCGCCCGCCGCCATATTTTCCGCAAAACCAACTCTCGCCGCCGGACGAGAATCGTTATGCAAAATTCAAACTCGTCATTGCGGGGGTGATCGTCGCACTGCTGGCGCTACTGGCAGGTGTGGGTGTTGGTATGTATTATCTTATCCGCTGGTTATTTTAACAAGCTAATGGCTGAAAACCTTCGGCCATTCTTATTCCATCACAATAAAATCTTTTCCGTCATCCCTCGCGTTTCAGTCGCCTAAGGTTGATGACTTTGCTTTTTCCCTCTGAATGGCAAGTTGTTTTGCCTGGGGAAGCAATTCAATTGCCTTTAACAGTTGATTATCGTATTCGTTGAAGACCTGGAAGGACGTTTGCGAACCAAATGCGGCGGTAACGAGTTCGGTGCGCAAGGCTCGTTCGACGAATTCCCGCTCGGCATCTATTTGAGCAGCGGGAATTTTGTACTTGTCAATCGCAAACTGTTCGAACTTTTGAAAAAGGCTGGGCGTTACCGAAAAGTCTGTCGACTTTATATCGTAGTCATAGGCGACCGGATGATTCACGCTGTAGGTCTTAAAACCTTTAACACGGCCATTCACAAGATCAAGAGAAAAGGCAAAAAGGGGATTTGCCAACTTTTGCTGGATGCGCGCCCGTTCGACAGGGATGGTACGGGGCTTAATGACGACGTCCGGATTAATGCCTCCGCCGCTGAAAACATCACGGCCGGTATCTGTTTTGCTTGCTGATCCCTTGGGCTTTGTTCCGTCGGCTGCTTCATCGCGAAAACTGCCGCCGTCAGTGTAATAGTTATAAAGATCGCCGGCTGAATAATCGCGCTGTATCTGGCGTCCCGCCGGCGTTTCGTATTTTGCGATCGCAAGCAGGAGCATCGAATCGTAACCAATGTCCTGAAATGGGTTTTGCACGAGGCCCTTGCCAAAAGTGTTTTCACCCACGATCAATGCACGGTCGTGATCCTGCAACGCACCGGCAAGTATTTCCGATGCAGAGGCCGTGCCTCGATTGACAAGCATAACGATCGGCGACCGGTCCGGATATGGATTGTCTGATTTATATGTGACAGTTACTCCTTCGATCCGTCCTTTCTGCGTGAACACAGTCTGCCCGGCATTGAGAAATACGCGGGCAATATTATAAGCCTGTTGGACGAGGCCGCCCCCGTTATCACGAAGGTCAAGGATGAGTTGTCTCATTCCCTGAGACCTTAGAGACGTCATGCCCTTTACGAACTCACTATAGGTCGTTTTGTTAAACCCGCCACGCATCGCAAAGTATCCGATGCCCGGACGGATCATATAAACCTCGCTGATCGAGGGCTGCGAAACGGCGCCGCGAATTATCGCGACTGTTTCGCGTTTGCCTGTGTCCGCCCGTTCGACCGTCAAATGAATCGTCGTTCCTTTTGTACCTCGCAGGAATGAACGCACTTCGCCAAATGCCTTTCCAAGCATTGATACATTCTTTACATCAACAAGTTTGCCATCAGTCATAACCCGCTGTCCGCTGAAACTAACGATCTTATCGCCATATCTCAGGCCGGCATTATTGGCAGGTGCACCTGGAAATGTTGCCTTTATGTATGTGGCTATAATGTTGCCGTCAGGCTCACTTAGATCACCGATCGTTGCGCCGATGCCGTAATACTCAGAGTTTTGATCGGTGCGAAACTGCTCATTATCCCTGGCGTCAAAATAATTTGAATGCGGGTCAAGTGTGTGAAGCATCGTGTCGATCGTCGTTTTGAAAAGCTCGTTGTAATTCAGAGCTTTCCCGTCAACATGGCTACTTTCGATTACAGAAAGGGCTTCGTTTATTTCATCTTTTATAACCGAGACATTCGCGACTGCTGCCGGTTTGGCGGCCTGTATTTCCCGACTTTTGGTATCGAGTTGTGCCGTTGTCGATGTGCTTTGGCCAAAGGTCGCATGCGACAATAACATTAGTGCGGCCAGCGAAATCGAGCGAATAGCGGTTTGTTTCACAACGAAAAATCTCCTCGGTTCTATATATAAAAAGGAAGCGTGTCCTCAAAAAAGAATACCATCCATTTGAAGAAAAAGCGACGAAATTAGTTGCACCTGATATGGTATAGAAGGAAACCGCGCGCGATTTTTAACGTAAACTAATTTCTATTACTCTTGCAATAACCCTTGACGGCAAAATGCTAATGTTAAAACAAATTCTACCAGCCATGATGGCTGTTTTACTTCTTGCACTATGCTCAGGTGCTCAGACCAAAATTCTTCGTTTCCCAGATATTTTTGGTGACCGCGTTGTTTTTACATACGGCGGGGACCTTTGGACAACGTCCGCTACCGGCGGAATCGCCATACGCCTCACCGCCCATCCGGGCGTCGAGACGTATGCCAAATTCTCGCCGGACGGCAAATGGATAGCATTTACAGGGCAGTACGACGGCGACGAGCAAGTTTACGTTATCCCATCTGGCGGCGGCGAACCCAAACAGTTGACATTCTATCCGTCAAAGGGCCCGCTAGCGCCGCGTTGGGGTTATGACAATCAGGTTCATGGGTGGACGAAAGATGGCAAGATCTTTTTCCGTAGCGAAAGGGACACGTGGGCACTGCCTATTGCGCGGCTATATACGGTCTCTCCGCAGGGCGGCTCAGCCGAAGTGCTGCCGATGCCGGAAGCCGGTTCGGGGGATTTTTCGCCTGATGGCTCGAAAATGGTTTATTCGCCCCGGTTTAGGGATTTTCGCCCAGAAAAGCGTTACAGCGGCGGCCAGGCAAATAGGCTTTTTATTTATGATCTGGCGACCAATGATGTGAAACTCATTTCCGACAGCCCGCGTGCAAGCCGCGATGCGATGTGGATCGGCGGTACGGTCTATTACAACTCAGATAAGGACGGCAAATTTAACCTTTACGCTTACGACACGTCGAGTGCAAAGACTTCTCAGATTACTAAAAACCGAGATTGGGATATACGCTGGCCGAGTTCCGATAATCAGAACCGTATTATTTATGAGCGCGACGGTGAACTTGAGATCTTGGATGTTGGTTCAAAGAAAACGACAAAACTCACAATTACAGTTCCAGACGACGGCGTAAATAAACGCAGGCGGCAGGTAGCCGTGGGGGATCACATCGGTAATTATGGATTGAGCCCAAAGGGCGAGCGGGCTTTATTTGCAGCCCGCGGCGATATTTTTACGGCGCCCATCGAAAAAGGCGGAGTCAGAAATCTTACAAAATCCTCAGACGCGAACGACCGTTTCCCGGCTTGGTCCCCGGATGGCAAAACCATTGCTTATATCTCGGACAAAAGCGGTGAGGAAGAAATCTGGACAGTTGCTCACGACGGCTCGGCTCCGCCCATTCAGCTAACGAGCAGTGGAAACGGACAACGATACGGCACTTCGTGGTCACCCGACGGAAAGAAGATCGCCTTTAGCGACAAAGATGGCAAGGTTTATGTGGTCACGGTTGCGACAAAACAGCTTCAGGTTATCGCGGACGCAACGAACGGCCAGATCCGTGATTATGACTGGTCGCCGAAAGGGAATTTCCTTGCCTATTCGATGCAAAGCCCGAACCGTTTTTCGGCGATCTACATCTGGAGAGCGGCGGACAATAAGAACACACGCGTGACGCCGGAAATGTTCAACGCAAATAACCCCGCGTTTGATCCGAGTGGAAACTATCTTTACTTTTTGAGTGACCGCGAATATGCCCCGCAGCTCTCCGGAGCGGAGTTCAATTACGCTACCAATCGAACGAAACAGATCTATTCGCTGGCATTGCAAACGGCCGGGAAAAATCCTTTCCCGTACGAAAATGACGAAGTAACGATCACAGAAGAGAAAAAAGACACTCCGCCAGCTTCGCCTGCCGTTTCGTCCTCACCAAAACCGGAAACGCCCGAAGTTATCAATTTTGATGGAATCGAAAAACGTGTTGTTAAAGTCCCGCTGCCCGCTGATAATTACGGCGGCCTTTCCGTAAATAAAGGCAACCTTATTTACAGTGTCCAGCCGGCATCCTATTATGGCCGTCAGGCTGAGACCCAGGGGTCGCTGCGTATCTATTCGCTTAAAGACCGGAAAGAATTAGTTCTATTGCAACCCGGCGGTGGATACGCGGTCTCAGCCGATGGATTGAAAATACTTGCAGGCGTGCAAGGCGGTTTTTCACTACTGGATGCAAATTCAAACGGTGACAAAACAAAAAAGACAGTATCGACCACCGGGCTGATCACCGAGATCGATCCCGTCGCGGAATGGAATCAGATATTCAACGAGGCTTGGCGTCGTTACCGGGATTGGTTTTACGCCTCTAATATGCACGGATTTGACTGGGTAAAGATCCGCGAAGATTACAAAAAGTGGCTGCCGTAC
>JBKJJR010000156.1:0-5660 GCA_046597835.1 Pyrinomonadaceae bacterium | reverse complement strand
GATCACTTACAGCAATTTTGAAAAGGAGCTGCGGTTTCCTTCACCGATCGAGGGTGCGGAGATCGAGCATATGTTTGAGAACGGGCTTTTGATAATCAGTTTAAAGAAAGCGTGATGAGCTTTCTATGCATTTTTGCTCCCGCTGCGCAAAGAATGAGCCTTGAGCGCAGAGCCCGTAAAGTACGCAAGGGGTGAAGAATTTATGGCTGACAAGGAAAACATCGATCCATTTGCAACTGCCAGGATCCAGTTGCCGAAAGAATTAGAGATCGCGGTTCTGCCGCTGCAAAATACAACTTTGTTTCCCGAAACCGTCGTACCGCTCGCGGTCGGGCGAGAACGCTCGACCCGCGCGGTGGAATCTGCGCTTGCGACCGAGGAGAAGCTGCTTGCCTGTCTCACTACAAAGACTGAGAACGTAACAGGTGACGACGCCAAACCGACCGACCTCTACAAAACTGGCACACTTGTAAACATAAAGCGGATGATGCGTAACGACGGCATTATGCAGTTGATCGTCCAGGGAATGCATCGCTTTGAGATATTGGAATGGTCTGCCGAACAGCCTTATCTCAAGGCGAGAATAGAGCTGCTTCCCGAACTTCGCCGCGTGGATGAGGAAGAGATCGAGGCCTTGAAACGAAACATTCAAGGTATGATACAGGAAGCCCTGACACTTTTGCCGCAAGTGCCGATGGAAGTGAGAATGGCCGTGACAACTCAGCAGGATCCTGTCCAGCTTTCTTATTTTCTTGCCTCCGTCCTCGACCTTGGTATCGAGACCGAGCAAAAAATGCTTGAATCGGGTACGGTTGACGGACTTTTGACATTGACTCATGCCGCGCTCGCTCGCGAGCTTGAGATAATGCAGATACGGTCTAAGATCGCGAATGAAGCCCAGCACGAAATGGACAAATCGCAGCGCGATTACGTCCTTCGGCAGCAGATGAAGGCGATTCAAAAAGAGCTTGGCGACGATGAAACGGGTGAAAAGGCCGAGGCTGAACAGCTTCGTGAGCGGCTTGAAAAGGCCGAATTGCCCGACGACGTTCGTAAGGAAGCAACGCGCGAATTGAAGCGCATGGAACAGCTTCCGCAGGCTGCCCCCGATTATCATGTTATCCGCACCTATATTGAGTACATATTGGAACTGCCGTGGAAAAAGTCGAGCGAGGAAAAACTCGACCTCAATGAGGCCCGCAAGATCCTCGATGAGGATCATTACGGTTTGGAAGATATAAAGGAGCGAATTCTCGAGTCGCTTGCAGTCGTAAAGCTGCGGCCCGATTCAAAAAGCCCGATACTTTTGTTCGTCGGCCCGCCGGGCGTTGGTAAAACGTCACTTGGACGCTCGATAGCGCGTGCTTTGGGTCGCGAGTTTGACCGCCTCAGCCTCGGTGGGATGCGGGACGAAGCGGAGCTGCGGGGCCATCGCCGAACCTATGTTGGAGCGATGCCCGGACGGATCATTCAATCTTTGAGGCGAGTTTGTGTCAATAATCCCGTTATGATGCTCGACGAAGTTGACAAGCTAGGCAATGATTTTCGCGGCGACCCGGCGTCCGCGCTCCTCGAAATATTGGATCCGGCACAAAACAATACGTTTCGCGACAACTACATCGACCTCCCGTTCGATCTTTCAAAGGTTTTCTTTATCGCGACTGCCAACCAACTCGGGCCGATACCGATGCCGCTGCGCGACCGAATGGAAATAATTCAACTCGCCGGTTACAGCGACCGAGAAAAGCTTAATATCGCAAAGCAGTATTTGATCCCAAGGCAGATAAAGGAAAATGGGCTTTCTGGTGAACAACTTCAAATCACGGACACTGCCGTAAATTTATTGACAGCCAGATATACGCGTGAGGCCGGCGTGCGGCAGCTCGAACGCTCAGTCGGCAATCTTGCACGCAAAGTCGCCCTGAAAGTCGCTGAAGGGTTAAAAGATAAGGTCACAATTACTGCCGAAGAGATCAAAGGCTATTTGGGGCCGCCGCGATTTTATCCTGAAGAAGCCCGCAAAGAATTGCCCGCAGGCGTTGCGACGGGCATGGCTTGGACGGAAATGGGCGGCGAGGTCCTATTTATCGAGGCGACACTTTTGCCGGGCAGCAACGGCCTCACCCTGACGGGGCAACTCGGTGAAGTGATGAAAGAATCGGCACAGGCGGCACGCAGCTACCTCTGGTCGCACGCCGCTGAGTTGGGCATAGATCCGGAAATAATTAAGCAAAACGCAGTTCATATACATGTACCTGCAGGAGCTATCCCCAAAGACGGCCCGAGCGCGGGCGTCACAATGGCGTCGGCAATGGCATCTGTTTATACAGGCCGCAAGGTGCGATATGACACGGCAATGACGGGCGAGATCACTCTTTCGGGACTCGTCTTTCCGGTCGGCGGGATTAAGGAAAAAGTTCTCGCGGCCCATCGGGCGGGAATTCGACGGATCGTCGTGCCGGACAGAAACGAATCGGACATCGAGGAGATCCCGGAAGACGTACGCAAAGAGCTTGAGATCATCCCGGCGGCGCGCATCAGCGACGTACTCAATGCTGCTTTGGAAGCCGATCCGTCTGAACCAGCAGGAAAGAATTATACGATACAAAGCGCGGAACCGCCTCCGGACGCTGCCGTCGACCGCGTGGTCGCCAGGGAAGCATAATCATGGCATTTATTACGGTCGCCAATTATTGCCTTTAAAAGTATTTACCTGCGCTGCCGCTGGTTAATTGACTGCGTTCGGTAAAACTGCTATAAATCACTCAGACTACTGTTCAACTCTATACCGCTTCTTTTGAATCCGCGTTGATCGTCTCTGCGCCAGCGTATGTGGGTAGGAATGTTGATACCTTTCGGGGCTGCATTGGCCGGCGAAGTCCGGGCTTAGCTTTTTTAGATTTTTGGCAGCGGATGTTGAGTCGGAAATTCACTCAGTTAAATACCTTTTGGAGGATCCTAAAAATAATGTTGAAACGATCTAATGCGGAAGCTCGAAGGAGTCTTCTTTTATGTTTGTTTGTTTTGGGTTTGGTTACGGCGATCATCGTCGTGCCCTTTCAGTATGGGACAAAGGCGGCTACAGAAAAGAGCGACGGCCTCGTTACCCGAACCGTCAGCCAAGACGAAGGAATTCCCAAAATGTGGGACATCCGTGAACAGGGCGGCGATAGCTCCGTTGATGCGTTGGCTTTGTTTCGGCGGTCGATCGGACGGAGCGCGTCCGACGTTGCCGACATTCGCGACGGATTTGTCCGAGGCGAGGCTTCATTCAAACGCGTACACCCAACCGCAAAGGTCGAATATAATCTCGACATTAGGATACCTGAGGTTCTGACGCCTGACGTTCATAGCCGCAAGATTGAGTGGCTCAGCGGTCCCTCCACTGTGAGCCGTCCCCTGATACTTCGAAATTTTCTTAACGGTAATCAGGAACTGACCGGAGTCAATCAGGCTCAGATCAATTCGCTCAAGGTGGGAGCAGACTATGCAAACCCGGACGGAAATATTTCCTACGTCCGTCTCGAGCAGGAGATCAACGGTATTCCCGTTTTCCGCGGCGAAGTGAACGCCGGCTTTACAAAAACGGGCCAGCTCGTTCGCGTGATCAACAATTTGGCTCCGGGCGTTGATTATGATCGCGTTTCCGTAAATTTTACCGACCCGTTAGCAGCCGTCAAAACCGCTGCGGGCCACATCAAGCATGAACTCCGCGCTTCAGATGTTACACGCAACGATGCGGAATCGAGCGGCTCAACGGTGGTTTTTGGCAGCGGCGACTGGGCAACCACAGCTGAGAAAATGTATTTTCCGACCGAACCCGGCGTTGCCGTTCCTGCGTGGAGAATATTGATATGGCGCCCGGTCAATGCGTATTACGTGATCGTGGACGCCGAGAACGGAGTCGTCCTTTGGCATAAGAATATTTCCGACGATCAGTCACAGTCGGCGACATATAACGTTTATACCAATCCGACTGCTTACATAAATGCGGCCGACAGCCCGGCTCCTCTGTCTCCCTATATTTCGATCCCGCCTAATGATCCTACAGCAGGAGCGCAGGGAGCAATGCTAACGCGTAATGATGTGACGAGGGTCGGTAACGAGGCCCCGTATGTCTTTAATAACAACGGCTGGATCACCGATAATACCAACATCTCCGACGGCAACTCGAATCAGGCTGGCATCGACCGGGACGGAACGAACGGCGTTGACGCTCCCCTGACCGGCATCCCGAATCGTGTATTTACCTCAACCTGGAACCCGCCTCCGGGATTGCCGCCGCCCGGCGATGCACCGCTGACTACAGAAGCTCAACGAGGCGCCGTCACTCAGATGTTCTATCTGATGAACCTCTATCATGACGAACTATACCTGCGCGGGTTTAACGAGCAAGCACGCAACTTCCAGGGCAGCAATTTTGGCCGCGGCGGCTTAGAAAATGACCGAGTCAGCTCGGAAGGACAGGATTCAAGCGGAACCAATAACGCGAACTTTAACACTCCTGCCGACGGCGGCCGTGGACGCATGCAGATGTTTTTGTGGACCGGCCCCAATCCGGACCGTGATGGAACAGCAGATGGCGACATCGTTATCCACGAGGTTACTCACGGAACGTCGAACCGTCTTCACGGTAACGGGAGCGGCCTGGGCAACCAGGGCGGAATGATGGGCGAAGGCTGGGGCGACTTTTACGGCGCGGCCATGCTCGCGCAGCCGACGGACGACCCTAATGGCGTTTACGGCCTCGGCGGCCATTCGCTTTTTAGTCTTGCTGCCGGCTTCACCTCAAACTATTTTTATGGCATCAGGCGCTTTCCTACGGCGCTGATCGCATCGACAGGCGGCCCGAACCGTCCCGGCTGCAACAATGGCCCGTGCCCGTATAACCCGTTGACCTTCGGCCATATCAACAGCACCTGCGATACTACGCTAGGAACGACCACCAATGCCGTTACAAGCGCCTTCCCGAGAAATCCGGCCATCGCAACCTCGGGCAGCTGCTCGCAAGTTCATAATGCCGGCGAGATATGGAAGAGCGCTCTTTGGGAAATTCGCTCGCTCATGATCGCCCGCAACGGATTTACTGCGGGTACGACAAAAGTCCTGCAGTTTACAACGGACGGCATGAAAATGTCACCCGTCAACCCCAATATGCTGCAAGAGCGCGACGCGATCATTGCTGCTGCCGCGGCTTCTACTGAGACAAGCGGCGATGCGGATGATGTTCGCGAGGGCTTCAGGCGTCGCGGCATGGGATTCTCGGCGAGTGTTCAATCGGCTACAGCCGTAACAGAGTCATTCACCGGCTGGAATCCGGACTTTGCGGTAGGCGTGACTCCCGGAAGTCAGGCGATATGTGTCCCGGCAAACGCGACATACACGGTGAACACGACGTCCGTTCTAAACTTCACCGATCCCATTACGCTTAGCGCAACGGGTAATCCCGCGGGCACCACCGTTACATTCTCACCAAATCCCGTAACACCCGGCAGCAGCTCTACGATGACCGTCAGCAACACGGCCGGCGTGGCTTCGGGAACTTATTCGATCACCATAGTCGGCACATCGGGTGCGCTCGTTCATAACCAGAACGCGTCGCTGAATGTTGCAAATGGAGTGTCGGCGGCCCCGTCGCTTACCTCACCCGCAAATGTCGC
>JBKJJR010000289.1:0-20170 GCA_046597835.1 Pyrinomonadaceae bacterium | reverse complement strand
CGGCCGCATTCAAGCGACCGGCCATGTCATTTCCCATTGAAGGGACAATTTAGCTGCATTTACCTTGCGCTAACATTTGACGGAGCGGTCGCGGTGATCGAGAATTGCGATCCGCTGGCAAGTTCGAGGTTGTCGCGGCCTTGCAGAACAACTGTTCCGGCACCCGCGCCTCCTCCTAACACTGCTCCGATAGCCGCTCCTTTACCGCCGCCCGCAATGGCACCAATAATGGCTCCAAGAGTAGCTCCAATCCCGGCGCGGACAACGGTAGTTTTCGTTTGACTACTGTCCTTAACGGTTCCTTCGTTATCGACGGTTATGATATTGCCATTTGTGTCCCGAACCTGGTCCACGATTCCGGCAAATTTATAACTTCGGCCGTCACGCATGCTGATCGTTTCAAAGTTCAGCGACATATTGGCCCTGCCCGACACGACGCCGGAGCCTTCGCCATTGACGGTTCCTTCGATCACGGCGCCGCTATATTGCGATGGCGACGTAACGGTCATCGAAAACCGGTTGTTGTCTCTCGTCGTCTTTGTCGAGATCGGTGAATCGAGTGTAGCGACGATCGCGGTGTTATTCGGGATCATAAAACCGTTTGTCGGTCTGCCGCCTGTATTTGATGGATAAGTGGCCGTATTCCAGTCCGGTGTCGGGCTGATCTTGTCATACATGCTGGAAACCGTAACGGTGGTGTTCTGATTCTCGAGATACACGCGACGCGTGACCTTTAGCTGGCCATTATTCATCGGCATAAAGCTGACGTAATAGTCATTCATCCGGTCGCCTTCGTAGTTGATCGTCAGGTCACGATTGGTCGCTGTGACACTCGTGGTTACGGTTCGTCCGTTGGGTGAGGTTTCAGTTTGCCTGACACCGTCGGCAGTTAGCGTTATTGACTGCGCATTTGCCGACGACATCGTAACCTGCTGGCCACGTTTTTCGAATGAGAGGATCTCAGGCGACGTCAATCGTCGTTCGAGAGCTCGGTGAATGCGGTCATGCTGGCTAGCATCGTAATTTGCGTGGTTTATAGCCTGTTCGACCGCGTCTTCCACATTATCACTTTGGGCCGTATTCAGCCTATAAGTGCCAGTCAATCGTGAATCAAAGTTGCCGTAGCCGCCGTTGCCATTATTGCCGTTGTTACCGTAAGGATCGTTGGGATAAGTTGGATTGTTCCAATCCCAGCTAACGCGGTAATAGTTCGCAAGCGTATTCAGATCATCGCGGACGAGATTCCATCTACTGGTAACGTCGTTGTTCGTACGATTTGACGAGATAAAGCTGTTGATCGAGGCCGACGGACGCAAAACCTGTTCGATGCTGCCGTTGCCGGAATTTCGGTTATTGTAGTTGCTCGTCAAATGATTCAATGCGCTGTGAAATTCGTTGATCAATTGTGAAACATTGCTGTCCGATACCGTTTGGTTATTCCTGTTATACCTGTTGTTCCAGGTATTAAAACTTTGGCGGAACGCATTGCTTCGCAGATTGAGGCGGTACAGCAGATTTCGCATCTGCGAATCGCTGGCCGTATATCCGCCCTGATTTATCGGCGGCGTCACGCGGTCGTTCCATGTGGAGCTAACCTGATAATAACCGGCAAGCATATTCAGATCGGTGCGGATCTGACTCCATAGATTCTGCGACGTTTGAGACATGGTATTGTTACGCATGAAGCTGTTCAGAAACACCGCCCGGTCTAACACTTGCTGAACGTCATTCGATGACGAACGACGCGACGAGAAATTATTTTTGAGATTATCTGTCGCCGTCTCAAAGTTCGCGACGATCTGGTTGATCGAATCTTCCTGTCGCGTTCCGTCAATCCTGCTGCGATCCAGGGAGCGGTCAATTTCGGTCTTGAAATCGTTCGTTCTGTTCTCGATCCGATCCAAAAGCGTCTGAACTTGGCGGTCGGTTGCACGATATGCACGATTCTGTGCCTGTGCCGTCGTGCTAAATGTGAACGCTAAAGCGATCAATGTAAAATATGTAATATGTCGTAAACTAACTTTCATAAATTTCTCCTCCTGGAGTCTCGAATTGAAGTTGCGATTCGAGCCTCCTGTATAGTTTGAAGCAAACCGTTGGCCAAAGACTGTTCGGAACTATACAATGCACCTCGGTCTTCTGCTGTTTACGCCGTGTTTATAAGTGGAAAGAGGCATTATGAGCTAATCGAATAAAAATTGGCCTACAATGATAATCCAGCCGGCGGCATTACTATTTTGAGTAGCTTGGGATCCTTTTACACGATATGGTGTGAAAATCGACCGGTCAATTCGAAGTCGCGCAGTGATTATTTTAGGACCGCTTTCAGGGCTTGGCCGGTGTAGGACTTTTTGACGCGTGCGATTTCTTCGGGCGTGCCCGTGGCGACGATCTTGCCGCCGCCCGAGCCACCTTCGGGGCCGAGGTCGATAATGTAGTCGGCGGATTTGATGACGTCGAGATTGTGCTCGATGACGATCACAGTATTTCCGGTATCGACAAGTTTTTGCAGAACGTCGAGCAATTTATGAACGTCGGCGAAATGCAATCCTGTAGTCGGCTCGTCGAGGATGTAGATCGTCTTTCCGGTGGCACGTTTTGAGAGTTCTTTGGCGAGTTTGATTCGCTGCGCTTCGCCGCCTGAAAGTGTTGTCGATGATTGGCCGATCTTTATATAGCCGAGGCCAACATCGAGCAGCGTTACGAGCTTTTGCTTGATCGCCGGAATATTTTCGAGCAGCGGTAAGGCATCCTCGATCGTCGTATCAAGCAGCTCGGCGATCGAAAGGCCTTTGAATTTAACGGCCAGCGTCTCCCGATTATATCGATGCCCTCGGCACACGTCACAGGTGACGTAAACGTCGGGAAGGAAATTCATCTCGATACGTTTTAGGCCGCCGCCCTCGCAAGCTTCGCAGCGGCCACCTTTGACATTGAAGGAAAACCGTCCCGCCTTGTAGCCGCGTGTCCGCGACTCGGGAAGCATCGCATAAAGATCACGTAGCGGCGAAAAGAGACCTGTGTATGTTGCAGGATTCGAACGCGGTGTGCGGCCTATTGGCGATTGGTCGATCTCGATGATCTTGTCGACAAGATCAAGCCCTTCGATCAAATCATGTTCGAGGGGCACGGTCGCCGATTTATAGACGTGACGATACAATGCCGGATAAAGGATCTCCTCGACAAGCGTCGATTTGCCGCTGCCCGAAACGCCGGTAACAACCGTAAAAAGTCCCAGCGGAAATTCGGCGTCGATGTTCTTGAGATTGTAGCCGCGAGCACCTTTGACCTTGATTCGGCTGCCGTTCGAAAGACGCCGCACGTCGGGAACTTCGATCTTTAATACGCCACTCAGGTATTTGCCGGTCAGCGAATCGGCATTTGTCTCAATCTCCTTGGGTTTGCCGTACGCGATCACTTCCCCGCCGTGCGTTCCGGCAAGCGGGCCAAGATCGATGACGTAATCGGCGTGTTCGATCGTCTCCTGATCGTGTTCGACGACAAGCACCGTGTTGCCCAGATCGCGCAGCGTGTGCAGTGTTTCGAGCAGGCGTTTATTATCACGCGGATGCAGGCCGATGCTTGGTTCGTCCAGAACATAAAGCACGCCGCGAAGCTGCGATCCGATCTGCGTCGCGAGCCGGATTCGCTGCCCTTCGCCGCCCGAGAGCGAAGCCGACGCGCGGTTGAGCGTCAAATACCCAAGGCCAACGGCATCGAGAAATCGCAGTCTGTCCTTGATCTCTTTCAGCACAAGCCCGGCGATCTTTTCCTCGCGTGGACTGAGCTTGATCACATCAAATTTCTTGCTCGATTCGGATATCGGAAGTTCGGTGTAATCGCCGATACCGAGTCCCCCAACCTTAACCGCGAGGCTTTCCGGCTGCAACCGCTTACCTTGACATGACGGGCAAGGCATCGGAGCCACAAGCTCTTCCAAAGCCGCTTTGATCTTTTCCGACGGCGGGTTTTCGATCCGCTCGTGCATAGCCCGCAGGGCGCCGCGCCAGTCGCGTTCAAATTTGTAATCGCCGTGCCGAAAAGTGAGTCTTCGCTTTGTGCCGTTAAAAAAAGCGTCGAGGATCTCTTGCGGCAAGTCAGAGAATTTTGCGTCGAGCAACGCCTGGGACGATTCGTCCGAGCCGCCGTCTTTTGACCGCTTACGCTTTCCTTTTCTGGCTTTTTCTTTGCCGGTCGGAGGGTCAAGCGGATCGCCGTCGGTAAATTTCTCGATGATCGCAATCAGGGCCGAACGCAAAAAGCTCGCCCCGGCTTTATCCGCTCCGTTCAGAAACTCGATTTTGCTGATCGCGATATTCTGATCAGGAACTATCTTGTGAATATCTATCTCAAGCACCGTGCCGATCCCCTGACATCGTTTGCAGGCGCCAAAAGCGGAGTTGAACGAGAACGAACGCGGTTCGAGCGGCGCGATATTGATGCCGCAATTCACGCACGCCATCTTCTCGGAATACATTTTTTCTTCGCCGTCAATGATCGAGATCACCACGGCTCCTGCGGTTATTTTAAGTGCGGTTTTAACCGACTCGGCGAGGCGTTCATGAGCGCCGTTTTTCATTAAGAGGCGGTCCACAACAACCTCGATCGAATGATTTTTTCGCTTGTCGAGAATGATCTCTTCGTCAAGTTGCCGTATCTCGCCGTCGATACGAGCGCGAACAAAACCGTCTTTGTGGAGCTTTTCGAGTTCCTTTTTGAATTCTCCCTTACGGCCGCGAACGAGCGGAGCGAGAATCATCACGCGTTCACCTTCAGGCAGATCGGTGACGCCGGCAATAATTTGATCGACCGACTGCCGCGTGATCGGCGCGTCGCACTGATGACAATGCGGTTGGCCTATAGATGAAAAAAGGAGACGAAGGAAATCGTAGATCTCAGTAACTGTGCCGACTGTCGAACGGGGCGAACGCGAAACGGTTTTTTGCTCGATCGAGATCGCCGGGCTCAAGCCCTCAACAGAATCGACATCAGGCTTTTCGAGTTGATCGAGAAATTGGCGGGCATAGGCTGACAGCGATTCGACATAGCGTCTTTGGCCTTCGGCATAGATCGTGTCAAAAGCGAGTGACGATTTGCCGGAACCGGACAAGCCGGTGATAACCACGAACTTGTCGCGCGGTATGTCAACATCGATATTTTTTAGATTGTGCTGGCGTGCCCCGCGGACAGTTATCTGCTTAATGCTCATTACGGATGAAAATCCCGGCCTTATCCGAAACGAGTATTTTAACAATCTTCGTTACAAAATGCGAAGCACGGCGAAAAGCGATACGACGGAGATCACGATCCAGAGTAGAACGCCTTGTATCAGAGGTTTTGCCCCAACATTTCGCAGTGTTTCGCGCGACAGGCTTGCCCCGATAAGAAACAGCGTGACGACCATTCCAGCCTTTGCCAGGTTTACGATCCCATCAAAAATACTTGGAAAAATTGCTGCAGGTGCGTATGTTCTAAATGCCGTTGCTAGCAGGAAAAGAAAAATAAACCACGGAATTGCGATCTTTGCCCGCTCACTACCGACTTTTTCACGGTAGATAAATGCGAAGAAAAGCGCCACCGGAGCGATCCACAGTGCTCTCGCGAGTTTGACTGTCGTCGCTATCGCAAGTGCCTCGGCGCCGTAGGTGCCAGCAGCTCCGACAACCGAACTCGTGTCATGTATAGCGATCGCCGACCAAATACCAAACTGATTTTGCGAAAGGCCAATACCGTGACCAATAATAGGAAACGCGAACAACGCGATGGAATTAAGTACAAAAACGGTTCCGAGCGAAACCGACATTTCATCGCCTTCAGCGTTTATGGCGGGTCCTATAGCTGCGATAGCGCTGCCGCCGCAAATGGCCGTCCCCGATGAGATCAGCGTCGATGTCTTTGCCGTGACACCGAGTAGTTTCCCGACAAAATATCCGAGGATCAGAGTACCGAAGATCGTCCCGATAGTAAATAAAATGCCGTCCTTCCCGGCTCGATAAACACCAGTAATGTCCATTCCAAAACCGAGCAAAACGACCGATGTTTGCAGCAAGTATTTAGTCGGTTTTCCACTTAATGACGGAAAAGGCGATCCGATGGTAACAGCCATGATCAGCCCCCAAGCCAGAGCAACCAGCGGCGAACCGAACGGGCTCAGACAAAAGACGATCAGTATAATGAAGAGGGCTTTTTGCCATGTCATTTGGCTTTCCCTTGTTTTGCAACCGCCTCCTGCGCGGCTTTTACGGCATCTGCATCGCCGAGGTAATAGCTCTTCGTCGGCTTCAGATTTTCATCAAGCTCGAAAACCAGCGGTATGCCGGTCGGGATATTGTATTTGATAATGTCTTCGTCCGAGATCGTGGCGAGATATTTGACCAGTGCGCGAAGCGAATTGCCGTGAGCAGCGATCAGGATCCGCCGGCCCATTTGTATCTTGGGCATTATCTCAGTTTGAAAATACGGAACAACACGCTCGACGGTTTGCTTCAAAGCTTCACTCTTCGGAAAGTTTCCCGCCTCGATCAACGAATATCTCGGATCCTTGCCGAGCCACCGTTCGTCAGTATCTTCCAAAACGCCCGGCGGAATGTCATAGCTTCGGCGCCAGACCAACACCTGCTCCTCTCCATACCGCACCGCCGTCTCTGCCTTATTCAATCCCTGCAGCGCTCCATAATGACGCTCGTTGAGCAGCCACGATTTGTTCACGGGTATCCACATCAGATCCATTTCATCGAGAATGATCCAAAGCGTCCTGATCGCGCGTTTGAGAACCGACGTATAGGCTTCGTCAAAAACATAACCTTCATTTTTGAGCAATTTACCCGCAGCGTGAGCCTCCGCAATTCCCTGTTCCGAAAGATCGACGTCCTTCCATCCCGTAAAGCGATTCTCTCTGTTCCATTGGCTCTCGCCGTGACGTATCAACACTAATTTGTGCATGAGACTATCATAAATTTGAAATTCACGATCTCAAATTTGAGATTGCAGAATCTTCTTTACCTCGCCCACCAGATAGAGCGAACCTGTCACAAGAATAATATCGCCTGCAGGGGTCACTGACTCTGCAATATTGATCGCTTTCGCGACGGCATCCGATACAAATGTCTGTTCTCGCGAAATAACATCAGGCATATGGTCGAGTAATTCGTTATACGGAAGCGATCGAGCGTTAGTAGGCGTGGTAAAGACAATTCTTGTAGCAAGCGGTGCGAGTATCGACAGGACTTCTTCTGTATTTTTGCCCTGCATCGCGCCAAAGATAAGCGTAATCGACCGCGTCTCAAATTCAGTCAGATAGTCAGCAAGTGCCTTGGCGCCGCCAATGTTGTGAGCCCCGTCAAAAAGATAGTTGCTTTTATATTCGAGTCGTCCTGGATGCTGAGCGGTTCTTAGTCCTTCAATAATGTAAAATTCCTTATCGTCTGGAGGAAAAATAACGAACTCGTAAACTAGAGCTTGTGCGACTTGAATTGCCGTCCGCGCGTTCTCTATCTGATGACGACCTGTTAATCCTAGACTGATACACGGATAGACTCCCAGGGTCAGATCGACGCTAACGAGATTCTCATTGTCGTCGGCAATCGTCCAGGTGGAATATCCCCGCTCACTAAATGGCTCAATGCCAATCTCATCGCACCGGGTTTTTAGCAGCTCCTCAACAACATCGGTTTGTGCTCCGATAACAACGCAGTCAGTTTGATCGGTAATAATTGCGGCTTTTTCCGCCGCGATCTCTTCGATCGTTTCGCCAAGATATTCCTGATGATCGAGATCAACGCGCGTTATGACACTGATCTCGGCGTTTGCAGCAGTCGTTGCGTCGAGTCTTCCGCCGAGGCCGGTTTCTAGTATTGCAAGCTCAACACCGGCATCGTAAAAAGCAACCAATGCAATAGCGGTGATCTGTTCAAAGAATGTCGGACGATATTCCAGGATGCCATCAGTAAGCAATCTCTCCACCGTTTCGCGAACTCGCGTCGCATGCTTTGCAAAATCTTCCTCCCTGATGTCAAGGCCGTTGATTCTTAACCTTTCCGTGATCGAGACAAGATGCGGAGATGTGAACGTTCCCGTCCGGATACCCGCCGTATTGCAGATCGAATCAACGAACGCGCAAACCGAGCCCTTGCCGTTCGTCCCGGCAACCTGAACCTTCAAGTAGTTATTTTGCGGATTTCCGAGAGCAGCGAGCAACTTGCGAATATTCTCAAGGCCAAGCTTCATCGCGGAAACTTCATTGCCGAGAGAATAAAGATATTGCGTCGATTCCGCGAAATCCATTTAAGCGGTCAGGCGGCTATCTCTTTATTCATCATAAAATCCAGGACCCGAATGATCGCGTCACGCATTTCGCGGCGGTCGAGCACCATATCGACCATGCCGTGCTCTAGTAAAAACTCGCTGCGTTGAAAGCCCTTAGGCAGTTTTTGGCGGATAGTTTGCTCAATAACACGCGGACCCGCAAAACCTATTAAGGCTTTCGGTTCAGCCATAATAACATCGCCAAGCATTGCAAAGCTGGCGGTGACGCCGCCTGTTGTCGGATCGGTAAGAACTGAGATGAATGGCAAACGCGCATCGTGCAGTCGTGAAAGCGCAGCAGATATCTTGCCCATTTGCATTAGCGAAAGCGTGCCTTCCTGCATTCGTGCTCCGCCCGATGCGGAATAGATGATCACGGCACCGCGTTCCGGCACCGCTCGTTCGATCAAGCGGGTGATCTTTTCTCCCACTGCCGAGCCCATCGAACCGCCGATAAACGACATATCCATCGCACCGGCGTAAACCATGTGGCCGCCGACCTTACCTTTGCCGGAAACGATCGCTTCGGGCAAGCCCGAAGTTTCTTTAGCCTGCACGATGCGGTCTTTGTATGCTTTTGAATCTTTGAATTTGAGTGGATCGGCCGACGTCACTTCCTCGTCAAGCTTTCTATATTTGCCACCGTCAAACAGGTCTTTCAGCCTGTCTGTCGATGGGTATCGAAAATGATAACCGCAATGCGTGCAAACCTTATGCGAATCGGCCAGTTCACGCTTATAAAGCGCATTGTCGCAATCCGGGCATTTGACAAAAATGCCTTCCGTCTTAACGGTTTGCTCTTCGTCACTCTCCTGCTCCTCAATTTTGGGTTTATCTCGTCGAAACCAGGACATATAAAATTTAATGAAGAGTTAAGGTTAGCACAGGCTCTGGTCATTCAAGAGTTCGGAAGCCCAAATGTATTGGTTTGTAATTCATAAGTGTGATAAATTCAACTTTTAGAATGGCTTTAGATCTATTGTCAGGAGTTTTTGCGATGCGTAATTTATTATTTCTGTGCTCGTTGTTGTTATTTTCGGTCAATGTCTTTTCTGCTGTTAAAACATGGGATGGCGGCGGCGGTGACGTCAATTGGACGACCGCGGCAAACTGGTCAACCGACATAGCTCCGGTAACAGGCGATGATCTTGTGTTTCCCGCCGCGGCTCTGCAGCAAGCAAACAACAACAATTTCTTTTTTCTTACCAGTTTTAACTCGATATCGGTCGAGGGCGGCACATATACATTTGGCGGAAATCCAATACGTCTGACGAACGGATTGACGGTCACGAGCGGGACACAAACATTTAATTTCGCAATAACTCTCAGCGGCGCTCAGACATTTCTCGCTGATACGGGAGCTACGGTTACGGTAGTGATACTTTCGGTCGGCAGCTCGGCCTTGACGATCGACGGAGCGGGCATCGTCGGCATTGGTTTAATTACGGGTTCAGGTTCGGTCACAAAAAACGGCGCAGGCGCAGGCGGGATCATTACGGCAAGCGGATACGGCGGCGTCATAACGCTGAACGACGGTATTTTTATTGTTGACGCAAATATTCCAAACAGCCCGGTCAATATTCAGGGAGCGATACCGGCCGGCACACCTGCATTAAGCGGCTTTGGCGGCACTGGGACGGTCGGAGCAACGACGGTTAAATCAGGCGTGATCAGCGCGGGCACGTTGAATTCACCAACCGGCGTGTTGAACATCAGCAACGGCGTCAATTTCACGCCGAACGGCGCATATGCCTGCAAGATCGGCGGCACATCGCCAGGTGCGAACGGGCACGATCAACTAAACGTGGCCGGTACCGTCATCCTCGACAACGCCGTGCTCGTGCCGATCCCATGGAATGGATTTGTGCCCGCCGCAGGTGACACTTTTGTCATTGTTAACAACGACGGAGCCGACGCGATCAACGGCACGTTTCTCAATTTGCCTGAGGGTACGATCTTTGGAGCGCTCGATACGATGTTTCAAATCACTTATCTCGGCGGTGACGGCAACGACGTTTCGATAACGCGAATTGCTCTGCCCTCGATTAGTGGAACTATCACATACGGCAATGCGATCGGAAGCCCGATGCCGCGCTTTGTTTCAAACGTTCTGTTGAGCGGCATTGGCACACCGGACGTTTCGGCAACGAGCGAATTTCCCG
Organism: Pyrinomonadaceae bacterium; assembly: GCA_046597835.1. GTDB lineage: Bacteria > Acidobacteriota > Blastocatellia > Pyrinomonadales > Pyrinomonadaceae > OLB17. Next base: position 9,704 of record JBKJJR010000289.1, on the reverse strand, counting down.
GCGGCACTTATTCTCTCACGGGTTTTGGCGCCGGTTCCTATACGGTTACGCCTACAAAAACAGGCAGCGTGAATGGAGCGATCAGTTCTTTTGACGCCGGAAAAGTCGCCCTGCACGCGGCCGGAACTACAGTTTTGACGGGTAATCAGTTGATCGTGGCTGATGTTAGCGGCAATGGGACTATCTCGTCTTTCGACGCCGGCCAGATCGCGCGTTACGCAGCCGGTGTTCCCGGGTCGGGATCGGCCGGTAACTGGATATTTACACCCACGAACAGAAACTATGCTTCAATCATATCGAACATAAAGGGCGAGGACTATGTGGCGCTGCTTATGGGGGATGTTTCCGGCAACTGGGTAAACACCGCGCCTGCAGCAAAGTCTATTACAAAATAGTAATGAAACGAGGCGACGGCTAAACGCCCTCCTATCGAAGAACGCTCAGCATTTGCGAATGGATTAGCCCGTTGCTTGCAGTAATGGGTGGCGAGTAAATACTGAATTTCGACCCGTCGTAACCGCTGATCTGACCGCCTGCTTCTTCGATGAGCAAGACGCCCGCCGCCATGTCCCACGGATTCAGGCCTTCCTCCCAAAATCCGTCAAAACGCCCGCACGCCACATAAGCCATATCGATCGCCGCCGAGCCGTCACGCCGAACGCCGCGTGAATTCAGCAAAAACTGCGTCAAATGGCGGGCAAAATCCTCTCGCCGTTTAAAATCGTAAGGAAATCCCGTAACGATCAGCGAATCCCCAAGTCGTTCCGCTTCGGATACACGGATCGGTTTGTTGTTTAAGCTCGCTCCGCGGCCACGCTCGGCAGAAAAAAGCTCGTTTCGCGTCGGGTCGAAGGTCACGCCGATGACGATCTCGCCGTCGTGTTCAAGCGCGAGCGTCACGCAAAAGCACGGGTAACCGTGTGCATAATTCGTCGTGCCGTCAAGTGGATCGATTATCCATTTCCAGGTATTTTCACCGCCACTTATCACCGCATTGCCCGACTCTTCAGCCAGAATCGAGTGTTTCGGATAATACGATTTGATCCGTTCGATGATGAGAGCTTCAGATGCAAGATCAGCTTCAGTAACAAGATCAATGTCACCCTTTTTTGAGACCTTTATGTTCCGGTCAAACTTTTCGAGTAGGACTTGACCGGCGTCGCGGGCCGTTTCGATCGCAAAATTGAGCATTGATCACCCAAACAACTTACCAAACCAACCGGTCTCATCGTCTTTTTCAGCGATCTGCGTCAATTCGCCCGCATCAAGCCAAACCCCGGAACAGTTTTCGCACACGTCGATCTTGATCGTTTCAAAATCCGTCTCGATCAGCGTGCCGTCACATTTCGGGCATTTTATTCCAAGGCTCTTTGAACTCTCTTCCGCAAGTTTGGCTTTCATCTTGCTTATCAAGTCTTGTTCTTTGCGGCGAAAATACTCATTCTCGAGAGCCTGCCCGCGGTCTTCCATATCGATCGCCATATTATAGATCGTCTCCTTTTAACTTTCAGTTTTATGAACAGAACGCATACGCTGGCGCGCTTTTTTTGAACGCCGTATAGTGTTGCGTCGCTTGAGACTGCTCTCGGCCCAATCCGAAACTTGCTTGAGCGGATGCCACTCAAAACTCTCCTGCGGCAAAACCTCGCTCGAAGCATCTTTTAATTTCAGCGTACTAAACGCGACAAAAAAGATCGTCAGATTAAAGATCGCGCCGACGAGCACGACCAGCCATCCAGGCGCAAGGCCGACAGTTGCCCTCTGAAAAACCACATCCCAAAACAACTTACGTTCCGCCTCCGTATCTACGGGGATCGGCGACGGATGAATGTATATCTTTAACGTCCACGAAAGTGCGAGCAGTATAAATATCCACAAATAATTCGACCGCAGCCTTCGCCCGACGGCCTCCCATTCGCTGATAGTAAAGTGCGGTGAGATCAGATCGGCAGAGATATGTTCGGCCCATTCTTTATCCGGCGGAATTGTCCTGTGTGAAAGCATCGGTGCAAAATAACCCGTCTCCAAAACGCGCACACGGTTCGCCCACACCTCATAATAACGATACCGGCGTGCCTCCATGAACAAAAAGATCGACACAAGAAATGAATTGATCGGTATCGCAAAATGCGGGTTGTCGGGTGAACTAAACACAAACGACAATGTCGCTCCGGCCGTGATCACTGCCCAGTTTGTCGTCGCGTCGAGTCGGCCGCGCCACACGTTCGACCGCTGGACCTCGCCGCGGTAGAAATGCACCATAGCCATATTAAACTCGGCCGGCAACAATTTTTGGGCAATATTTACTGGCGTGGCTCGTGGTTTCTGTGTGCGCTTATGAACTTCCTCGGCAAAGGCGCGGAACGACTGCGGCACATTGGTAATGTGTATGTCCGTATCGACAGGCCGGGTGCCCGCGCTAACCTCGTCGTTCATTGCGTTTTTCACGATTGACTTTCGAAAGGGGCATAAATCTTTTGTATTTAATGTTTAACATTTTAGGCACTCGGATGCAAGATTTTGGCGATTCGGCTAAACTCGAAAGCGATGCATGAGACGGACGATTTCTGGATGCAAAAGTCAATTCTCGAAGCCCGCCGAGCCGCCGACATTGGTGAAGTGCCGATCGGATCCGCCATCGTTGATCCACAAGGGGAACTGCTCGCACTTGCCTCAAACAAAACGATCGTTCTCAACGATCCGACAGCCCACGCCGAGATACTGGCGCTTCGCAGCGCCGCACTGCACATCGGCAATTATCGACTCACCGGCGCGACGATCTACACCACCATCGAACCCTGCGTAATGTGCGCCGGCGCGCTCGTAAATGCGAGGATCGCTAGGCTCGTCTTCGGCGCTCACGATGAGCGGTTCGGAGCTGTGGAAACTCACTTCCACTTATGCAGCAGCCCGAAACTCAATCATCAGATCGAGATCACCAGCGGCGTCCTCGCGCATGAATGTGCAAAATTGATGCAGGATTTTTTCCGATCGCGTCGAAAATAATTCTATTCACACTTTATCCTTTATCCTTTATCCTTTATGCTTTAACGAGGCTGGAGAGGTGCGAGAGTGGTTGAATCGGGCAGTCTCGAAAATTGCTGTACCTTTACGGGTACCGTGGGTTCGAATCCCACCCTCTCCGCCAGTCTTTAAAAGGATAAAGAAGAAAGGGTAAAGGAAAAAGTAGGAATGAGACGCTTCCTATTTTTCCCGTTTTTCGTTTTCCTTATCCTTCATCCTTTACCCTTTATCCTTTCACCTGGAGGAGATTATGCCCATCACAAAAAGGTTATCGGCAGAGTTTATCGGAACGCTGTGGCTCGTGCTCGGCGGCTGCGGAACGGCAGTTTTGGCAGGTTCAGCGGCGGGTAATGTAGGCATTTCGCTGGCGTTCGGACTTACGGTTTTGACGATGGCCTATGCCATCGGACATATTTCGGGCTGTCATCTCAACCCGGCCGTCACGCTCGGCCTATGGGCCGGCAAACGGTTCCCCACGAACGAAATATTGCCTTATATTATCGCTCAGGTATTAGGAGCGATCAGCGCCGCCGGCATTTTGTATATTGTCGCCAGCGGCAAAGCCGGTTTCGCACTTAGCTCGGGTTTTGCGTCGAATGGTTTCGGCGATCATTCTCCCGGCCATTACGAAGCGATGGCATGCTTTGTCGCTGAGGTCGTAATGACATTCTTCTTTCTTATGGTCATCCTTGGCGCAACCCACGGACGTGCGCCAAAGGGATTTGCCCCGATCGCCATCGGCTTGTGCCTGACGCTGATACATTTGATCTCGATCCCCGTAACAAACACGTCAGTAAATCCGGCCCGCAGCACAAGCCAGGCCATTTTTGTTCAAGGCTGGGCGTTAGCACAGTTGTGGATGTTCTGGGTTGCTCCGATTCTAGGAGCTCTGCTCGCCGGCTTCGTTTATACCTGGCTCGTCGGCGATGAAGTAGCCGTCACCGGCGAACCAAAAGCCGCCGACGGCGAAGACATTTTAGAAATATAAAAAATTAGCCGCAGATAGCACGGATGAAGCGGATCCGGAATAATTTTCCTATTCTAATCCGTCTTATCCGCGTAATCTGCGGCTAATGTTCTAGTAGTGGCTGGCGGAAAGGGTGGGATTCGAACCCACGGAACCCGTTAAGGCTCACAGCATTTCCAATGCTGCCAATTCAACCACTCTTGCACCTTTCCGATATAAATGGCTTCAGACTTGATCGCAACACAGGTTGAAATTGCTACCGTTGCTCGATTCCTCGCCTAGCGGAGTTCACAACACAAACCTTGTGCGGAGCCTGAAGCCAACCTATAGGATAAAGGATAATGGAAAAGACTGGCAAGTCGCATTTCCGCATTCTGTACGTCACTCTTAACTCTCCAATCTTCGATCTCTAAAGTTTCAGCCTCTCATACTGCGCAAACAGTTTCGTGATCTCCGCATTGATCGCCTGCTTAGCCGGAAGGCTGGTTTCGCGATCCCGCTGCTTTACCAATTCCTCGATCTTCGCCGCCAAAATCTCAACCTTCGTCTCCGGCTTTCTGCTTTTGCTTATATTGTATCTATCGTCCATATACGCAACTTTACTACAATAACTTTTGTCTTCGACAGTTTTCTTATTTTTTAGTGCTCTCGTCGCCTTTAGATGCAACATCAGCGGCCCGTCTTCGACTTAACAGACAATCGTTCGCGGCAAGTCACGTGCAAAACCTCTTCCGGATGCTTCGGTCCCGATGCAAGCTCTTTCCGATTCCTAACTGTATGCAACTTTGTATGCTAGACTTAAGGTCCGTGCCAATGTACGGTATCGTACATACCGGCTCCGAGGAAAACGGCCATAATCTAACTACCCACATTGAAAATTTGATATGAGAGGAAATATGGATAAAGTAATCATCGAAAAAGAAGTACTAACACCCGTAGCGGGTGAGAGCGGAACGGCCAGCAATTTTATATGGGCGATCGCGTTCATTGTTATCGTCGGTATGATTGTAGGGGCTCTTTATTACAGCGGCTTCCTGCGCCGCATCACGAATACTGCGCCGCAAAAGATAAATGTCGAAGTGTCGGCTCCGGCTGCACCTCCTGCGGCCCCTCCGGCACGTTAGGCCTTCCAACAGTCGGGTTGGTTGTATCAGGGATGTTTGGGTATAGGATCACCCAGACATCCTTTTTTCTCGGTTTCTCATTCAGCGGGTGCGAGCGGCGTGGTGATCGCGGGCGGAATCGTGGCAAGTTGTCATAATGATGCGCACCTTCACTCCAAACGTGCCTTTCGTGTCAAAACGACACGCCGCTATTGGACGGATCTCTCATATTTTTCGTTAGATCGCGACAAAGAGCGCGTCCCTAACGTTTTTCCCTGTCCGCACTTTATCCTTTACTCTTTATCCTTTATCCTTTAAGAAATGTCCTATCAGGTGATCGCACGAAAATGGAGGCCTCAGACTTTTGAGGAAGTGACCGGCCAGGAGGTTATTACCCAGACGCTTCGTAATGCGCTGGAGTATGACCGTCTGCATCACGCTTATCTCTTTTCGGGAGCACGTGGCGTTGGTAAAACCACGACCGCACGCATTCTGGCAAAGGCTCTGAATTGCCACAAGACAGACAAGCCCAACCTAACGCCGTGCCTATTGACTGATCCGACCGCTTGCCCTTCTTGTATTGAGATCTCGGAAAGCCGTTCGATGGATGTGCTTGAGATCGATGCCGCTTCAAATCGCGGAATTGACGACGTTCGCGGGTCGATCATCGACAACATTTCCTTCCGAGCGGCGCGCGACAGGTATAAAGTCTTTATCATCGACGAGGTCCATCAGCTAACCAAAGAAGCCTTCAACGCCCTTTTGAAGACGCTCGAAGAGCCGCCTGACAACGTCGTTTTTGTGATGGCGACCACCGAGCTGCACAAGGTGCCCGAGACAATTCTTTCACGCTGCCAGGAGTTTGAATTTCGCACAATACCGCTGCAAAAGATCTTCGACCGGCTAAAACTGATCGCGGATGCCGAAAAGATCGATATTTCTGATGACGCTCTGCGTGAATTGGCCCGCTCGGGCGAAGGCTCCATGCGCGACGCCCAGTCAAATTTCGACCAGGTGATCAGTTTTTCGAGCGACAAGATCTCAGCCGACGACGTAACGAACGCTCTCGGCTTTGCGGGTGTCGAGATACTTACAAAAGCAATAAACGCGATCTCGGAAAAGGAGCCACAGGTCATTTTAGCCGTCGTTGACGACATCATCGCGCGCGGCCACGACCTGCGCAATTTCTGCCGCGATCTGCTTGGACTGTTCCGCGACCTGCTTGTTTTCAAAGTCGCCGCCGGGGACAAACATCTTTTTGAAGGTGCCGTTTTTAACGACGATGAATTGCGGATAATGGCTTCGTCGTTTACTGAGGCCGACCTTCTGCGTTTTTTCAATTCGCTCTGCGAGACCGAGGCCAGCCTGCGCGAGGCCGCACATCCGCGATACGTTCTTGAGATCGGTCTCGTAAAACTAATCGAAATGCGAAGCGTCGCAACCATCGAGAGCATCCTCGAACGCCTGAACGCTATGTCGTCCGGCGTACCCCTTGCCGAGAGGCCGCGAATAACTAATGCTGCAACGGCGTCCGCCGACACAGTTCAGGAAAAAAAAACTCTGAAAATTGAATCTCCGCTGTCGGACGCAGACGCGAGCGTTTCGATGACGGGTGTTGGATCGCAGGGTGCGACTGCAAATCTCAAATCTCAGATATCAGATCCAGAATTCGAGATCGACGAGCCTGCTTCGATTCCGGAACCGGGATTGCAGATCGCGGACTCATATCCCAGAGCCAAGATCCACGATTCACGATCCGACCCGCCGCCGGTTCGCCTACCGTCTCTTTCGTCCGACGAACTCGAACATATCGAAGACCAGCGGCTTGATGACGGATACGAAGAAAAATTACGGCTAACCGGCGACGATCTATTACCGCTAAAAAACGTTGATAAGATCATCGAGAATTTTCTCGGTATCAAGCCAACGAGTGCTGTAATCCCAACGGCGAAAGCCTTTTCAAACGGTTCGGCGGCGATCGCTGTTGCTCCTGCATTTGATGTCGCAAAATTCAGAGATGAGATCGCTCCTGTGGAAGGGAGCGTCGAACTCCCGATTTTGAGTAGCGATCCCACTGAGGCCGAACTTCTCGAATACGCCAACGCCCATCCCGCCGTGAGGCTGGCGAAGCGGATCTTTCGCGCTAAGATAGTCGAAGTGAGGAAAGCCTGACGCACGAATTACCGAACATTGACGCCGGCTAATTCGTAGTGTTCATAGATTGGCGAGCTATCGCGACATAATGAGAAAACCTATCACCTTTGGTAAATGCGTTTTTTTCTTCGCCGCGATCCTGCTGCTTAGAGCTTCGGTTTTTGCGCAGGAAACCGAAGCCTTTTCGATAAACGATTCGCCGCTCCCGCCGTCAACCGGCTTTGTGAACGATTTTGCCGGCGTTATCGACGCCGCAACAAAACAGCAGCTCGAATCCAAACTCACAAACCTAAAAGAAACCACAGATCCGCAGGTCGAGATCGCCGTTGCTGTTGTAAAAACCACCGGCGGCCGAGATATTTTCGATTATTCACTCGCCGTCGCACGCGGCTGGAAGATCGGTTCAAAAAACGACGATAACCCAAGCGCACTGCTGTTTGTCGCGATCGATGACCGCAAATATTTCACACAGGTCAGCAAAGACCTTGAGGACGAGCTGCCCGACGGCCTCGCCGGCAGCCTCCAGCGGCAATTTCTCGTGCCGGAATTCAAGAAAGGCAATTACGGGAAAGGCATTTCCGACACCATAGACGCGTATATAACCACGATACGAAACAAAGGAAATATCACCGGCGCGCCTCAAGAGCCCATTGCCGGAACGGACCGTTCGACGGGCGGCACGTTAGGATTCTTTTGCTGCGCGGCGATCCTTTTTATTATCCTATTGATAATATTCACCCGCTCAAAAGGCGGGCCAACAGGAGGCGACCGAAATCGCTGGGGCGGCGGAGGTTTTGGAAACAGCGGCAGCGGTATTTTGCCGGGCATAATTGGCGGCCTGATCGGTTCCGGCCTTTCCGGCGGCTCGTCATCGTCTAGTGATTGGGGCGGTTCGTCTGACAGCGGCGGCGGATGGGGCGGTTTTGGCGGAGGCGGTGATTTTGGCGGTGGAGGTGCAGGAGGTGATTGGTAAACAATGAAACAGTTTGAAGCCTTTATTGATGACCTAAGATCGACGCACGGCAAAAATTTATCGTCGGTCATATTATACGGATCGGCGGCTGCAGGCGATTTTGTGCCTACTCAGTCGGATTACAATATCTTGATCGCACTTAATAAGATCGGTCCCGCCGATCTGAGAAATGCCCATGCCTGCGTCCGCGAATGGGCTCGAATGGGACATCCGGTGCCCGTTTATTTTACGGTTTCCGAGCTCCAAAATGCGGCTGATGTATTCCCTATCGAATTTCATCAAATGAGCCTCGCGCGTAAGGTGCTATTTGGCCCTGATGTACTCGCTGGGCTCGATATCTCTGATAAATTCCTGCGTTTGCAGGCTGAATATGAGCTTCGAAGCAAGCTCATACAGCTAAGGCGGCAGTACATACCGGCCTCGGCGTCGGTTGACGGTTTGAAAAAGTTGATGGCCGATAGTCTTTCAAGTTTTGCGGCACTTTTCAGGGCAGTATTGATCCTGAAAGGCCTCGATCCGCCAACTACTAAACACGAGATAGTCGCAATTACGGCTCAGGAGTTCAAGATTGACGGTACGCCGTTTGAAAAAATATTCAATATCCGTGAGAATAATCCCGCGCCTGTTTTGGATGAAACGAGTGCCAACATTTTGTTTGGCGAATACATGGAACAGATCGAGAATGTGATCTACGCAGTTGATTCGATCGGAAAATAGCTATTTGTTAGGAGAACAAACATGAAACGAGCAATTTTATTATCAATGGTTTTATTTGCCGCGTTTGCTTTAAGCGGATGCAGCTACAACGATCTGACGGCTAAACAGCAGACAGTAAAACAAAAGTGGTCCGACGTCGAAAGTTCACTACAGCGGCGGGCGGATCTAATACCGAATTTGGTCGAAACCGCGAAGATGGCCGGTGTTCAGGAACAAGAGGTTTTTGGCCAGATCGCCGCTGCGCGTTCCAGCCTGCTGGATGCGTCAAAAGCGGCTCCCGCAGGTGCGGCAGGCGACAAATCACCTGAACAAAAACAAGCTGTAATGGACGCCAATAATACATTTGGCGGAACCATCGGCCGTCTCCTGAGCCTTACTGAAAGCTACCCGCAGCTTCGTTCAAGCGACGCCTTCATGAAGGTGCAGGATGAACTGTCAGGCACGGAGAATCGGATCAATATCGCGCGGCAGGATTATTCCAAAGTCGTCAATGATTACAATACGGCTCGCAAATCTTTCCCCGCGGTGCTGACGGCGGGATTACTTGGTTTCAAGGATGAGCCGTACTTCCAGGCCGACCCTGCTGCAAAATCTGTTCCAAGCGTCGGTGATGCGAATACCCTCAGGAAACCGGCGCAATAGTCAGAATCCGCGCGAATTGCACATCGAACAGTGATCACAAGGCTTGTCGGGTTCAAACTGGCAGGCCTTTTCTTTTTTGTAATGCGAGAAAATGCTGTCAGCAACGGCCTCGGCGATGTTGAAT
>JBKJJR010000078.1:0-11124 GCA_046597835.1 Pyrinomonadaceae bacterium | reverse complement strand
CGGCCGGAGCGACTGGACGTTCATGCTCAATTCGCGTGCTCCGAGCCCAAGCAGGACAGGAACATAAAACGGCGAACCGGCCATCTCGCCGCAAACGGTTATAGGTATGCAAGCAAGCTGCGCGGCGGCGTGAACCTCGCTTACAGCCCTTATAACGGCCGGATGAAGCGTCTGATACCATTCAGCGACCGAATCATTGTCACGGTCCACCGCCAAAAGATATTGCACGAGATCGTTGGTGCCGAGGCATAGAAAGTCTACGTTTTGTGCGATCGTATTGGCAGTAAGTACAGCGGCGGGTGTTTCGATCATTGCACCGATCTTAGGGCTCCCCAGATCGACCTTTTTGTTAGTGAGATCGATACGCTCTTCTTCAATGATTCCTTGTACTCGCCAAACTTCGCTCAGTCCGGAAATCATCGGAAGAATGATGTTGATCTTGCGTTCAAATGATGCTCGAAGAAGAGCTCGAATCTGAATACGAAATTGTCCCGGATTCTTCAGGCTCAGGCGAATTGAACGCAGGCCGAGCGCAGGGTTGCACTCCGCATCAGCGAAACTGCCGTCGAGCCGGTCAGCCCCGATATCAAACGTGCGAATATTCACGCCATGCTCGCCGGTGGCATCTGCGATTCGCCGATACGCGGCCGCTTGCTCGTCTTCGCCGGGAATTTCGCCGTGGCGGCTAAGCAATGACTCCGACCGAAAAAGGCCGATACCTTGGGCTCCGTTATCTTTCGCAGACGAATAAGCTTCAGGCTGATCTACGTTGGCACGGATGATTATATTTGTTCCGTCGTGAGACAAAGTGTCGTTTTCAGTACGCCTGTCCCAAATGATCGGACTTTCATCCTGAGGGATTAGTCTTGTAAATTCCGCTAGGGTCGTCTCGGTCGGATTTAAGATGACCTCACCGTTTATGCCGTCAACGATCACTTTGTCGTTTATCACGGCGAGATGTTCGAGATCCCGAACGCCGGAGACCATTGGCAGGTTGAACTCCCGTGCAAGAATGGCTGAATGCGACGTCCATCCCCCTTGCTCGGTGATGATCGCCGCCGGATTGCCTTTCGCCAGTTCGATTATCATCGAGGGAGTCAGATCGCGGGCCACGATCACAGAATTGAGATTCTCTTGAGTGTTTATGCGAGAACTCCCGAGGGATCTTATCAGTCGGGCTGTGACATCTTCGATGTCGAGGTATTTGTCTCTGAACTGTGCATCGGGAACCGAATTCTGCTTTTCGAGATATTCGTCAAGAATGGTGCTGATCGCCCATTCTGAATTAACTCGCTGGGTCGAGATCACAGTTTCTATCCTTTTGACTATCGACGACTCGAGCATGAGCAAATGGACGCCGAATATGCCGGACGCGGCCTTTTCGCATGCGGTGTCACTATTTAATGACAACTCGCGTAGTTGAAGGATGGATTTGGCAAGTGCCGCCCTGAATCTGGAAAGCTCCTCCTGGATTTGTCCACTGCTGAGATTGAGCCGAAAAAACCGGCGTCTTTCATTATTGAAAAAACTGATTCGGCCGATTCCAATGCCACGAGATACGGCGAGGGCAGGAAGACGCCGCTCGGGCTTGGAGCAAGTCAGGTCAGTTGCTTGTTTTGTTTCAGTCAAAACGCTTCACTAAATAAGTAGGTAATACAAAATCTCTCTTTTAGTTTCCAAAACTAAAGCCGCTTCCGCCGCCTTGGGATGGGAAAAACGGTTTTAATAAGCCCGCAAACGCCGCTAAATTCCTGGTTTGGATAAGGATTTCACCGGGGCCGTTGAATTCCGCCACCATGCCTTCGCCACTCAATAAACTTCTTAGATAACCGCTCTTCGCGGCTTTGCGAAGGTTGTATTGCATATGGCCTTCCCAAGCAACGAGATGCCCCGTGTCAACGACGTATTGTTCGCCCGGCTCAAGCGTTCGCCGATGAATTGCGCCAAATGAAGACACAAGCAGAAGTCCGGTGCCCGAGATCTGCAAAACGAAGAGGCCTTCACCGCCAAAGAACGATTTTGCTCCGCCGAATTTCGTATCGACGACAAGGGATGTATCGCCCGCAAGATAGGAGCTAGACTGAACCATAAACGTCTGATCTTGTATCTCAATCCCAACTACATCCCCCGGAGTGCCGGGAGCAAAAGTTACTTCGCCCGGCCCGCCTTTGGCCGTAAAGGTTGAAACGAATGCCGATTCTCCGCCGACGGCTCTTTTCAATGCACCAAAAACACCTCCCTTGAGTTCCGAATGAAGGTCGATGTTTGCGGACATTGAAACCATCGCGCCGGCCTCAGCGCAAATCGCCTGCTCAGTCTGTAATTTCACTACTGCGAGGGCAAATGCACCTTGATGCTCGATCTCCCATGCGTAACCGGGCCCATGTCCGCGTCCGTCGGCGTCGAAATGAAAAGCTGCGCCGGCGGGATTTGAGGTCCGCGTGATCGCGGGTGGTGAAGACCGCATAACCATGCCGCATGAGCCGCAAAAGTTCGCTCCGTCCATCAGTTGTGCATTGCATTGAGGGCAAATCATAAAACGACTCCTTTCGATTTACGAATAATAATGTCGGCCGCGGCTTCCGCATTTGGAGCAAAGTCAAGATAATTCATATCCGACTCGCTGACGTCAAGATTTGACTTCCACGCTTCGACGACCGGCCCCCAGCACTCGCCGATCAAGACGAGTGGACGCTTCCCGATCACGCCCGTTTGCAGTTTATTCCAAACGAGCGATATTTCAGTAACTGTGCCCATGCCGCCGCGAAGAGCAACAAAACCAACAGAACGGGTAATGAGATTTTGCAGCCGCTCATAAAAGTGGTTTGTTGCAACCTTATCTGTTAAATACCTGTTCGGCTCGTGCTTGAATTGGTTTAGAACAATGCCAAAAACCCGTCCGCCTTTTTCACGGGCGCCCCGCGAAGCAGCCTCCATAATGCCCAAGTAGCCGCCCGTGCAGATCGTAAATCCTGCCTCCGCCAGACGGCCGCCCAATTCCTCCGCGTCACAATATTCAGGCGACGTTCTTGCACATTTCGAGCCGCCAAAAATAGTTATGATCCTGTCGTCAGAAATTTTGATCATTGAAATATTATATTCGCGCCCACGCGGAAACGCGAGTAGATACCGACTTGAGCATTTCTAACATAGACGCTGGCCTATGCTCGCGATTCCGCGCAGTGACCCGCTTCTTGGATCGCCTTTTCCGTATTCGTCAACAATAGTATGAGAGTGCCCAGAATAAAAAAAATGATCAACGCCAGGATGGCCGGCCTGTACGAATCGGTCAACTGGGCGACCAAACCAAAAACTATCGGCCCTATCCATGAAGTGCCGCGTTCTGATATCTCATAGATCCCGAAGAAGGACGATTCGCGTCCTTTCGGTATCATCTTGGAAAAAAGCGAACGCGATAGGGCCTGCGAACCACCGAGCACCAAGCCGATCATTCCGCTCATGAAATACGCCTCGCTGACCGTATTTAGAAATCCGTACGCGTAGATCGTAATTCCCGACCAAATTACCAATGAGACGATGATAGCTGTTTTTGCGCTGGTAAAGCGTGAAATACGTTCGAAAATGATAGCGCCAAAAAAAGCCACGATCTGCGCAATAAGAAATGCAATGATCAGGACGGATCTATCGGCCTCTAGTCCCCGCGCAACAAACAACTCCTGTGAAAGAAAGATCGACGACGCAGTAATAACCGTTTGAATGCCGTCATTATAAAGAAGGTACGCGATAAGAAAGCGAAACGTATGCCTCGATTTAAAAAGCTCAATGACCGTTTCTCTTAACTCGCCGAGACCGGCAGAAATGTAGTTTTTCCCGTGCGGGACCTGACGTTCGGGCCGCCTACGCTTGAGGAGGGAAAATGTCACCAGCGAAAAACCTCCCCACCAAATGCCCGCGGCGAGTAGGCATAAGCGAACCGCCATTTCGGTCGTTATACCATATGATTCACAATTTTTGAGAAAGTACAAATTCGCCGACAGAACAAGAAATCCACTTGCGTAGCCCGCAGCGAATCCCCAACTCGATACTTTGTCACGCTGATCCTGTATCGTGATGTCGGGAAGAAATGAATTATAAAAAACGATCGACGCCCCAAAGCTGAGATTCGCGACGATAAAAAAAACACAGCCGAGAACGTATAGGTCTCCATGGATCAAAAATAACAGACAGCAAAAGGCGGCCCCGAGGAAACAGAACGAAGCCATAAACGTCTTCTTCAGATGGGTGTAGTCTGCGATCGCTCCTAAAATCGGTAGGAAGAATATCTGCAAAAATACCGACAATCCAACCGAGTAAGAAAAGATCGACTTAGCGGTTACAACATCATATCCCCCGACGCTGAAGATAACGCCATTTTCACCAACGGCCTTTTGCGCAAGGTCAGTGATATAGGCTCCGATCAGTACGCCGACAACCGTCGTCGAAAAGACAGAGTTTGCCCAGTCGTACATTATCCAGCCGAATATCTCTTTTCTGTCGTTCTTTGCCGGCATACTACTCATAAATTTGTTTTGCTCTATGGCGAACATTATTGACGAGGCTTTCACGAGGCGCAAGTTTTACGACGCTAATTGTGGCGATAAATAGAACCGCTTAGGAAACCTCTTCTCAATACGACATAATGGCGCTAGGTTTTATACCATATTTCGAATATTCACAAGAGGAATGACGAGATTCTTACAATGGCGGTCATAAGTCCATAAAATCATTGACATTTGACCAAAAAGCCTGTAAATTACTGACTATATTGTAGAGTTTATTTTTCGTTTGGAAAAATAAGACACGTTGAAATATTAACTAGAAATTACGTTGAAAAGTTTCCAGAAAATGGTCTTCAGGAGGATTTTATTATGTTTCAGGCTAAGTTAGGTGAGTCCACGCGGAGCGGGCTTTATTCAATTATTGTTTTGTGTCTAATAGGGATCGCACTATTTTTCACGGCAAAGCTCAATCCTACTATCGCTAGTACGGAAAAGTCGCCGGTGGCTCACGGGACACAGTCATTTTCTCCGTCGGCAACATTTCCTGGTACTGGCGTAGGCCCTATACCGGACGGAGGGGCAGGATGTGACCCTTCGCCGGGTGAGCCGCTTACTATTTCATATGATGTTTCGGGGATCGGAACCGCTCCGGGTTCGGTTGAGGTTTCGATTACTTTTGCTTCGCACAGTTACCTGGGGGATGTCACCGCACAATTGTATTCTCCAGATGGAACATTTCACACCGTGTTTGGAAATACCGGATCCACGACCGCCAGTGGGTTTGGTGACAATAGCGACCTCGGAGCTACATACGTTTTTAGGGATAATGCACCGGCACCGCCGTCCGGCGGCTGGTGGCAAGAGGCCGCCGCTCGCGGAACGACTGAGATATTGACAGCCGGTACTTACCGTACGACAGCTATGGGCGGCGTCGGACAGGTTAATCCTGCACCGCCGACTAGTATAAATGCTGCTTTTGCAGGTATTCCGACATCCAACGGCACTTGGACGCTGCTTATTACTGATGGTTGTGCTGCTGACACGGGTTCGGTATCCGCGTCGAGCCTTACGCTTGGATCATCGTTGGTCAATGTACAGCACGTCGCGGATTTCAACGGCGACGGAAAGACAGATTTTACAGTTGCCCGCGGGACTCTTTCTCCACTTTCCGAAGCGACGACCACTAACACGTCACCTATCTTGCTAGGTTTTGAAAATAGCGGCGAAACTAAAGGCAGGATCAAACGGCAAAAAAATATCGAAGCTTCCGGCGACGCTCCGCTCGCTCCGCCGATTTACTGGTACACCTACATTAACGGTACCGGCGCGGTATCGACTGCCCAATGGGGCGATGCCGCTACCGATTTCATCGTAACCGAAGATTTTGACGGCGACTCAAAAAGCGATTTAACAGTTTGGCGGCCAGGCCCTCCATTTGGATCGAACTTCTTTATCTTACAGAGTGCGACGAATACCGTAAGGTTTGACACTTTCGGTCAGGAAGGCGATGATCCGGCGGTTGTCGGCGATTATGACGGCGATGGCAAGGCCGATCCCGCTGTTTATCGTTGCCCAAGTATTGGATCCCCGGCAGGCCAGTGTTATTTCTTCTACCGCAGCAGTGTTAGCGGACAAATTATCTATAACCCATGGGGATTTGGCAACGACGGCGATTTCTTTCCATATGTGGGTGATTTCGACGGCGATGGAAAAAACGATTTCTGTATCCAAAGGACAAATCCAAGTCAGGCCGGCCAAGGGCAATTTGTTCTATTGAAATCAGGCGGCGGGATCGAATATATCAACTGGGGCAATGACACCGATTTCCTCATTCCCGGCGACTATGACGGCGATGGTAAAACAGATCTATGTGTTCGTCGCACTGTTTCGGGGGCCAGGGCCCACTATGTACTAACTCGTACCGGCGCGATCATAACGGCTAACTGGGGAATCACGGGAGATAGTTCCGTACCCGGCGACTATGACGGCGACGGCAAAACCGACTTTGCTATTTGGCGTGGAAGTGTTACGCCCGGACAGAGTGCCTTCTATGTTTTAAATTCTGGCAGTAATTCGGTTTCAGCACTTCAATGGGGACAATGTCCCTCAGGAAATTGTGACTACGCCGTTGCAGGCTGGCCGGTTCACTGATCGTTTACTTTATTTAACGCTAAGAGGCCGGGCTCATTATACCCGGCCTCTTTTTTGCGCGGTACGTCCGCTGACAAACGGACGACTGCGTTAGAATGGTCTTTGGGTCGACCGAAAACTTTATGAAAGCAATGATCCTCGCCGCCGGTTTTGGCACGCGGCTTTTTCCGTTAACGATAGACCGCACTAAGCCGGCAATCCCCTTTCTGGGCAAGCCGCTTGTCGGTTACGTAGCCGAATATATCGCCAGGTTTGGGATCAAGGGGATTGTTGTCAATTTGCACCATCAGCCTGACTCGGTTGTTAAAGCTCTTGGCGACGGAAGCGAGTATGGGGTGCACATCGATTACACACGAGAGGTGCCGAACATTCTTGGCACCTCAGGGGCTCTTGACAATGCCCGCGACCTTCTTAAAGACGACACTTTCATCATTGTAAATGGCAAGATCATTACCGATATCGATCTAGCTGCCGCTCTTGAGACACATAGGAGTTCGGGTGCGATCGCAACGATGATCCTCAGACCAAATTCCAAACGCGAAAAATTTACGATAGTGCATACTACGGATGATTTCGTTACCGGATTTGGCGGTCTGCCAGATCCTGTGGCCGAAGCAGGTGTCCAAACTCCTTTGATGTTCTCCGGAATTCATATTTTCGAACCGCGTGTGTTTGACTACATTCCACGTGAAGTCTATTCGAATATTGTTCCGGCTTTTTATGAGCCTGCGATACGACAAGGCGAAAAGATCGCTGCCCACATAACCGATGCGAAGTGGTTCGAATTGTCGACAATTCCGCGCTATCTTGATATTTCGCTTGCGATGATGAACGAATGCAATGTGTATTTTGGGCGAAACTGCAATGCATCATCGTCCGCGAATATCAAAAACTCAGTCATCTGGGACGACGTTATAATAAATGATGGTGCGACGCTTTATCGTACCGTCGTTGCCGATGGGGTCGAGATAAAAAGCGGCGAGCAGCTTGAAAATGTAGCGATAGTCCGCACTGAAGGTGTGCGGAATTGTAAAGAGATACCCGAGAAAGCACTGAAAGGTTATTTTCAGGGTGAGCATTATATAGTTCCATTGACTTAGCAGGCCTTTAACCAACGCATATGCTGGACCCTCGACAGAGACTCGAACGATTTCTTGCTAATCGCGACAATGCGGGTGAAATAACTTCGCTTACTGCCGACGCTTCGACGCGGGAATATTTTCGTATCGATTGGAACGGCAAAACAGCCGTTGCCTGTGTTTATCCTGAGCCATTCGGGGCTTCCGAGCAGACATATCTCGATGTCACAAAACTCTTTCTCGCGGGCGGCTTGCCGGTTGCAGAAATTCTTGAATTCGATGGCGATCTCGGCGTGATCATTCAAGAAGACCTTGGTGATAAGATCTTACGCGACGCGATGAGCGGGGCCGAAAAGCCGCAGCGAAAACGGCTTCGCGACGAAGCGATCTCGCTGATCGCCAGAATTCAATTGCTAACGCCAAAGGCTTATGAAATGAATTCGATCGCTTCGCGGCTCAAGTTTGACACTGAAAAACTCGAATGGGAGTTGAACTATTTCAAAGAGCATTATTTCGGAACGTATTTGAAAAAGCCGCTTTCCTCTGAAGACGACGCGCGGCTGTCAACCGAGTTTCACGATCTTGCGGTCGAGCTCGAGTCATATGCCTCGGTGCTTTGCCACCGTGACTTTCATCTTGCAAATCTGATGATGGATAACAACGATCGAATGCGGATCATTGATCATCAGGACGCACGCATCGGCTCACCGGCATACGATCTTGTGTCGCTTCTTCTCGATCGCATAACCGAGCTTCCGTCGCCCGAATGGCTGGCAGATAAACGGGCTTATTTCCTCGACGTTAGGCGGCGTCTCGGATTGTCAAAGATCGATGAGGACGAATTTGCCTATGAATTCCGTTTGCAAACTATACAGCGCTGCCTCAAAGCCGCCGGTACTTTCTCTTACCAATCCGCCGTGCGCGGCAAAATGCATTTTATTCCTTTCATCAAGCCGATGTTTGGCATCTCGGTTCGCGGTGCCACGAATCTCGGACGTTTTCCCGCGATCCGCGAGATCCTGACTCGTGAAATGCCCTGATCATACACGCAGATAGTCGCCGCGCCAATGTTTGATCGCCAGCTTTATATCTTTGGGCTTGGCGAACTCTCCGTTCAAAGTTCTTTCGACAAGGCCGGGAAGCTCAGCGTCCGAGGCAAACCGCAACGCGATGATCTGTCCAACGGACAGGTCAGAAGCTTTTGCCGCAAGTTCCGGCGACAACAACTCGCGATATCGCAGCCGTTCCTCGAGCCGAATGACTCGATCCTGCACCGTCATCGCCATCAGTCTCGCCACAAGCGCGAGTAGTATCAATACGACGCTAAAGCCGGCCCAAAATCCCTGTTCCCAGCGTTCCGTTCCGCTCGACGTGAAAATGCGTACAACGTGGTTGAGCAGATTTAGAACCAGCAGCGGCACTAAGACGAAATGGAATAGTGGATTCCAGCGTGTGTGATTTGAATAGTTTTGTGAATTGTCCATAATTTTGTGCCCTTACTTCGCGTAGCCTTCTGCAACTAGAGTTTTGTTTGTGCCATAGCTTCGGGCTGTTTGCCGGTGAAATCCTCGCCTGGATTGACGAAAAGATTCTGCTCGAAACGGTACTGCTTATCATATAGCTGTTTATAACGCCCGCCAAGAGCGATCAGTTCATCATGACTGCCGCGTTCGAGGATCTCGCCGGCTTCGACCACAAGTATCTGATCCGCGCTACGGATCGTTGACAGCCGATGTGCGATAACGAACGTTGTTCTTCCCTCTCTCAATCGCAGTAACCCTTCCTGAATAAGCGCCTCGGATTCGCTGTCGAGACTCGACGTTGCTTCGTCAAGGATCAGGATACGCGGATCTGCGAGTAAGGCACGCGCGATGGCGATACGCTGACGCTGGCCGCCGGATAGTTTAACGCCGCGTTCGCCGACGATCGTATCATAGCCGTTGGAGAATTTCTCGATGAATTCGTCAGCGTTGGCGATCTTGCAAGTTTCTTTGATCTCTTCGAGATTAGCCTCGGGATTTGAAAATCGAATGTTGTCGAGGATTGTTCCGTCAAATAGAAAGTTGTCTTGGAGCACGACACCGAGATGCCTGCGATAATCACGCAGCTTTACGGCTTGCAGGTCTTTGCCGTCGATCTTGATGTCACCTGACGTCGGCTGGATGAAATTGAGCACAAGACTAAGAATGGTAGATTTGCCCGAACCGCTTGATCCGACAAGAGCTGTTGTCGCACCGGCCTTGGCGTGAAACGAAACGCCTTTTAGGACCGGAACGCCCTCATCGTATTCGAAATAAACATCTTCAAAATCGATCGTACCCTTAATGTCAGGCAGGGCTTGTTTGCCGGCGTCCGCATCGTCTTCGGTCGTCATCGACATTATCTCGCGGATGCGGTCAAGGCCGGCGAGTGCCTCGGTGATCTGCGTGCCGATCGAGGTCAGTTCTATGACGGGCATCGCGAGCAGGAACGTAAACGAAATATACATCAGGAAATCGCCGAGCGTCATCGTGCTTCCCTGCACGGCGTTGCCGCCGATGACGATCATTACAACGGCGATGGCTCCGATGATGACCGACGAGAATGACGAGATCGCCGAAACGCCCGTTACGGTTTTTGCGACGTTGCGAAATAATTTGTGAGCGCCGCGCGCGAATGACAATTCCTCACGCTTTTCGGCGGTGTAGGCTTTAACAATGCGGATGCCGCCGAGCGATTCGCCAAGCCGGCCGGTAACGTCGCCCGTAATAACATTTCGTTCGCGGAACACAGGACGCAGCACATTGAACGCATACATCAGCGCGCCGCCAAAGATCAGAAGCACAACGAGTGTCGCCGTGGTTAACTGCCAATTGATATAAAACAGCACGCCTATGGCGATGGTGGCGGTCACAAGGCTGCCGAGAATTTGGCCAAGTCCGGTGCCGACGAGATTGCGGATGCCTTCGGCATCGTTCATGATGCGTGAGATCAATTGGCCGCTCTGTGTCGAGTCAAAATACGAGATCGGCAACCGCTCGATATGCCTCTGAACACGCATTCGCATATTCGTGATGGCAAGCTGCGCGGCAACGCCCAATATTTGCGACAGAGCGAACGAAGTCACGCCTTGTATCAGCGTCGAAACTCCGATCGCAAGCGCGATCCATTTGAGCAGCTCATAACGGTGGTTTGTAAAAACCTCGTCGCCAATATACTTTGTCGATGCCGGCAGGACCATTCCCGCAAGCCGCGAGACGAGCATCAGCATGCTGCCAACCAGCAGCCGCCACCGCGCATTCCAGATCAGCTTTCTCGCCTCGGCCCACGCGTTCGAATAATCAACCTTCTTTTTCTTTTTTTCCTCTGTCATATAGAATCAGTCTGGGTAATCGTCGTAGCTTAAGTCAACCTCC
>JBKJJR010000047.1:0-19166 GCA_046597835.1 Pyrinomonadaceae bacterium | reverse complement strand
GGCGAGCTGTCGAGCAAATTCGGGTTTCCGCGTTGGGAATCGGGCAAGGCGAATCACGAACTTGTTGATGAAAGGTTTGCTGAGCGTCTGGCTACCGGCGTGTATATGTTGTCAAATATCTAGGCACGTCCCAGGGATCTTTTTCACCACAAAGGCACGAAGGACACAATGAAAGAAAAACGGCGCGTCCCTGGGAATTTCCAACGCAGGGATCGCAGAGGTTAGTAAAAGAAGTGCGTCCCTGAGAATTGTGAAGCGACAGGCACACTCACTACCGGCCGTGTTTCTGCCTTTTGCGTCCCAGGATTAATTTTCAAATATCTATTACGCCGCCGCGTTGCGGCTTGGGTTGTTTGCCTTGGTTTCCTGCGGCGTTGCCGCAGGCTGGATTACGATGCACCTTTGGTGCTTAGGACGGGCGACGGCTCTTGGTGGCAAGAGGGACGACGCGTGTTTGGCGCTGAGTTGTTCAAGGGGAGCCGCGTCCCTGGTTTGGGTTGAGAGCGGCGGGAGAATTCAGCACGGGTGGGCCGGCATCCACGAGCCCCATCTGTTTAGCCCCTCGGAATGCGGCTTTGATCGTCTGAAAGCCGGTGCGTCCCAGAGGTGCGAGGTCGCAGTGTGCCGCCGGGCCGTTCGGCCAATTCGGTTCATCGTCGAGCAGATCGGAGAAGAGTGCCGGCTCGGGTGCCGGGCGGTCGCGCCACTTGACGGTGACCGGGTCGGCGAGGTCGGGGCCGAAGCGGCCCTCGTTCCATATGTTGCAGACGAATTCGACGTAACGGGCCCGTTCGTCGTATGCGATCTCGGAGCGGCGGATGAGGGATCGCAGGTCGAGGTTGCTGGCGGTTCGGTGGAGGCGGTTCTTGTACATAGCTCGAAGATAGCAGCGGAATTATTTTTGCGAAATGCCAACTTTCGCAATATGACGTGGTTTTCTCGATATGACGCAACTTTCGCGATATGACGTGGTTTTCTCGATATTGCTTAACTTTCGCAAGTGTTTCACATGACGCGTGGGAAAGCGTTCGTCAACGTTGAGTGGATCGCCCTTGCTTACGCGCGGGCTTGTGCATCGGGTCGCGAGCGGGTTTCGGGGTGGAACGAACTGGCCGCCCGCTTACGCAGGCGGTTCTGACAGGAGGTCACGATGCTTTCTTGATAAACATATGCACGGCGCGTTCGCCGGGGGTCATTTTTTCGACTTGGTAGCCGAGTTCTTGGAGGTCGAGACCCACGAAAAGGGGTTCGCCTTTGCCAAGCACGACGGGGCTCAGTGCGAGATGGAGTTCGTCGATGAGGCGGGCCTCTAAATATTGCCCGACGGTCTCGGTGCCGCCGCCGATGCGGACGTCTTTATCGCCGGCGGCGGCTTTTGCCTGGTCGAGGGCGGAGTGGATGCCGTCCGTTACAAAGTGAAAGGTCGTGCCGCCTTTCATCTCGATCGGGTCGCGAGCGTGATGCGTAAGGACGAATGTCGGAACGCTGTATGGCGGCTCGTCGCCCCACCAGCCTTTCCATTCGTCATCGGGCCACGGCCCGCGAATGGGCCCGAACATATTCCGTCCGAGTATCCACGCGCCTTTGCCGCTCATGCTCTCGGCCGCGAAGCTGTCGTCGATGCCCGTCTCGCCGCCCTCGCCGGCGCCGTGCTGTGCGATGAAAGTCTTTGTCGGAAAGAACCATTGCATCAACTCCGGCCCGTGAACACCGAGCGGGTTTTCGAGAGACTGATCAGTCCCGGCGGAAAATCCGTCGAGCGAAACTCCAAATGCTTGAACTACAACTTTTGACATAATACTTCCCTTGTATAATTTCCGAATTCGGCTAAAGTGTCCGGTGTTTCATACGATTCGCCGTTTTGCCGTACAGACCCAGCAACTAAAAGTGCAAAAACCTTTTTTTCGTACAGGCCAAATGTGTATCTTCCAGAAAATATATTTCCGGAATCTACACCTTCGACCAGATACTTGCAATCTTCTTCGGAGGGCATTTCCGCGATCCATTGAATAAACATTTGATCAAATACCTGATCGACGTCGCCGCGTAAAGTGGCGCGAACACAAGCCACACCTAGACATTGGCTAAGTTTCGCGGAAACGTCTCGGCCTTTTTTGGCCCTAAACCAAACTTCAGGTATGTCCGTAGCGATCTCAACGTGTCCGACATAGCGACCCTGCGTCAGGTTTTTACTTATCTGCAAAGCTATATCGGTGAGGTCGACCGTGGGCTCATACTTCTTCGAGCCATACGGTATCAGACCTACACCTTGCGCAGTGCGTATCTTGGCATAACCATGGCTGGCAAGATCTGAAGGCAGTAAGTTCTTCAAAAACCCAACCGTCGCGGGAAGAGCCGCAGTATCGTTTACTAGCTTTTCGTTCAATCCTTCAACGCTTGAGATCGTATACCCGAGCAGCTGAACCGCCCAAGCAGCATCTCGCCAATCAACGCGAGCGTCATCGATCATACACATAGTGGTAAGCCCAGCGGTACACCAATTAATCGGGTCATGGTTCATCGCAAGGACGGCCGCTCGTTTTACGAAATGGATGAGAGTGTATAGATCATCGAGAGTTAAACTCTCTCTAATCTCGCGGCGGCGATATAGATCTTTGCTATGAAAATCCTCGGCAATGGCTCGAAGCTCCAAATCGACGGGAAGAGGTGCAACGGTGACAAGGTCGCCCTCTCCTTTCTCGAAGTCATAGCTAAGTCCGAAAAGCGGCGATGGTCCCGATGTACCTAAAGCTATTCGTCTTTCTTCGGCCTTTTGCGCCGCAGCCAACTCCGCACCGAGGACAATCACATTCTTTTTCCAAGGCCACTTCATGCCACTCTAATAGTTTATTAATTCCTGCACAGTTTTTTCGACATCCTCTGACTGCGGAAGAATAAAATCCTCTAGCTGCGGGGCGTAGCCGACGAAGGTGTCGGTGGCGCCGACGCGGCGGACTGGGGCGTCGAGGTGTTCGAAAAGCTCGTTGGAGATGCGGGCGGCGATCTCGGCGCCGTAGCCGTAGGAGATCGGGTCTTCGTGGGCGACGATGACGCGGGAGGTCTTTTTGACGGATTCGGCGATTGCTTCCCAATCGTAGGGCACAAGCGTGCGGAGGTCGATGATCTCGACGGAAACGCCCTGTTGTTTGAGACGTTTGGCGGCTTGGTTTGAGCGTTCGACGAGTGCACCGTATGTGATTATCGACACGTCGGTGCCTTCGCGGACCTTTTTCGCCTTGCCGAACGGGATCAGGAATTCGCTCGAGGGATATTGCGATTTGTTGTAGACCTGTCGATAGAGATGTTTGTGTTCGAGGAACAAAACCGGGTCGTCGCAGCGGATCGCCGTTCGCAGCAAACCATTTGCGTCGAGTGCCGTTGAAGGATAGACGATCATCAATCCCGGCGTGTGCGAGAAGAGGGTCGTGCCCGACTGCGAGTGATAAACGGCACCGCCTTTGAGATAGCCGCCGACGGGAACGCGCATGACCATCGGGCATTTTGTGTCGCCGTCCGAACGCCAGCGGGTGACCGCGACCTCGTTGCGGATCTGGTGGAACGCCGGGAAAATGTAATCGAAGAACTGGATCTCGACGACCGGTTTTAGCCCGCGGATCGCCATACCGACGGCGCGGCCAACGATATTCGCCTCGGCGAGCGGTGAATTGAAAACGCGGGCGCCGCCGAATTTACGCTGAAGATTTGCGGTTACTTTAAAGACGCCGCCTTTGCCCTTGACCTGTTCGAGATATTCTTCGCGTGAGCAATCGGCCACGTCCTCGCCAAAGACAACAATTCGCGGATCGCGTTCCATCTCCTCGTGCATGCAGCGGTTGATGAGATCCACCATTGTGCCGGCGTTGCCGGAGAGTTCGGCGCCGTCTTCGGTGTCAAAGAGTTGACGGTCGGCCGGATCGATATCGGGCGAAAAGACGTTGCGATAGGCGGTATCACCAGCAGGCTGCGGTGTTTCGATCGCGATGTCGGCAGCCTTGTTTACTTCGTCATCGACTGCTTTCCTAAGTGCCTCGAGTTGCTCGGACGATACTATGCTCTCAGTCATTAGAAACTCGCCGTATTTCCTGATCGGATCTATAGACGCATCAGCCTGCAATTCCTCGGCCGGACGATAGAGTTTTTCGTCGTCAGAAAGCGAATGCGAATAGGGGCGGATAACCTTGGCGTGAACAAAAGCCGGGCCCTTGCGGGCACGGCAGTAATCGACCGCTGCTTTGAATGTCGCATACGACTCAAGCGCGTCTGTGCCGTCGCATTTTTGGATATACAGGTCGGGAAATCCGGCAACAAGTTTCGAAATATCGCCGCCCGCCGTGCCCACCTCGACCGGCGTCGAAATGGCATAGCCGTTGTCCTCGACGACAAATATAACAGGCAGTTTGAGGTTGCTGGCTGTATTCAAAGCTTCCCACCACTCGCCTTCGCTGGTGGTGCCGTCACCGACCGACATATAGACGACCTCGTCGCCCTTGAAGCCAACGACTTTATCCTGAAGATCTTTTACGAGGCCTGCACGATAACTTGCCTCTGCCGCGCCGACGGAATGGAGCGCCTGCGTGCCGGTGCAGGACGATTGCGAAGGCACATTCAAGTCCCTGTGCCCCCAATGCGAAGGCATCTGGCGGCCATGTGAATTCGGATCGACCTCGGCACCGACCGCGGAATACAACATCTCCTGCGCTGTCATTCCAAGCCCGAGCATCAAGGCGCGGTCGCGGTAATAGGGGAAAAACCAATCGTAAGCGGGCTTCATGGCCAGAGCTGCTGCTGCGAGAATGCCCTCGTGTCCGGCTCCTGAAATTTGGAAAAAGATCTTGTTTTGCCCCTTGAGCTGGATCTCTTTATCGTCGATCCGCCGCGACATATACATCGTCCTGTAAAGCCCGACGAGTGTCCCATTATCGAGTCCGTGGTACTTTTCCGCTTCGGCTGCCTTGCCGTTCTTTTTTGTTGCAGTCGTCATTAAACAAGTCCTGTCTGTAACAATATATTACCAATCGGGTAACTTTTTAAGATACCAAATCGCCCGCAAACCGGCAATTTTGAGTAACAATCTCGTGATCCCTTCCGGAACAACGGAAGAGACGGATCCGATCAGTCCGTGCGGCGACGCCAGATTATAGGATTTCGGCTATGATGGAATATTGAATAGACCCAGATATGGTCTTCACGGACGGCAAAAAATATAGAGAAAGGAAATCGCTTGACATAAGCCCTACGAACTTCTGAGCCGAAAACTATTGGAAAAGCTAACGGCGTCTCAACGATACGGGCAAAGCTATTATTGAGAGCCTCAGCCAACTTTAGATCAAGTCCCGGACTTTCTGCTGAATAATACTCACCAGCCTGTTCCGCTTCATCTTGAGCGGCAGGGCTAATTCGGAGACTAAGTTTCATCGCGTGGGCTTCAACATTCTTTCCCTAACTTCGTCCCAAGTGGAAAAATCGTCAGGATGCAGCCGATGATCTTCGATTCGACGCTCAAGTTCCGCCTTTAGCTCTGGGGTCAATTCAATAGACTCAGGCTTAGCCACAATGCTGTCCCAGATGTCTTCGACCAACCGAATACGTTCGGGAATCGGCAGTTTTATTGCTTGATCTAAAAGGACACTCATCTTGATATTATAATATTCCGAAACTGAGGTAGATGCAATAAAAATGACACCTCTTTGCATTGGCGTAATCTTACGATACCGTCCGCAACGCGATACAATTCTCAATAAGCTTTATGACTGATAATTTACAGACCGATCTGGCCATGAATGCGGAGATCAGCCTTTACTACGACCTCTGTGTGCCCGACAGTCTGGATAAAGGCGCTCCTTTGCTGATAGCCGTGCACGGTTACGGGGCACACAAACGCTACATGATGAGCGAGGCGCGCAATATAGCGCCAGAAGGGTTTGCCATTGCGTCGATCCTAGGGCCGCATCAGCATTACCGGCCAACAAAAGACGGGTATCGTGTAGGTTTTGGCTGGCTAACGGAACACAAACCGGAAGAATCTGTGCGGCTGCATCATAAATTCGTTTTAGATGTAATTGAGAAATTAGCCGGCGAGGATGTGATCGACCGTGAAAGGGTGTTTTTGTTTGGTTTTTCGCAGGCTTGCGCACTCGATTTTCGGTTTGCGTTTACTTATCCTGAGGTGCTGCGCGGAATCATCGGCGTATGCGGTGGCATTCCGGGCGACCTCGACACAAACCCGATTTATAAACCATTTTCAGCAGAGACTTTCTATCTTTACGGCGATGACGACGAGTTTTACACGCAGGAGCAATTTGCCGGTTTTAATGAAAAACTCTCCGCGATGCTGCCAAATTACCGGTCAAAACATTACGCCGCGAAGCATGAGATCACCGACGAGATGCGCGTTGACATGGCTGAGTGGCTAAAACGGTTTATTTGACGTTGAGGTTTTTGATCTCGACTAGGTCTTGAAGCTCGGCAGGCACGACGACCTGCGGCGTACCGTCATTTGATATTTCTACTTTAAAGGCATCGACGCGCGCTTTTGAAAGCAATGTGCGCGGGCCGTAAATCATAAAACCTGCGGATCTGCCGGGTGAGCCTGAAACGGGAAGCGAGAACTGACGTTCAATGCGTTTTTCGCCGATACGGAAATAGACGTCAACGACCGTGTCGAGAACTGCGGCATTGGGATTAGCGACGCTGACGGGTATTTGCTTTGCGGTGAACTCGGCCTTTTTGCCCGCCAGATCGATCTTGTCCGTTTCGACAAAATCCAGTGTTTTGGTAAAGCTGGCCGGTCCGCGAACTCTTATTTTTGGCGGCAGCGCGGATGAGCTGTAAACTTCATAACCTTCCGCCGGATTTCCCTTGGTTTGCACCTTGACCTCGACCTCTTTTTCCTCGACGGCTTCGAGTCGGACAGGGATTCGGCTGGGTTGAACCTCGATGAGTTTTATGCCCTGCGGCAGAGCGACATAGACATTTTCCGGCGTGAGCGACATGACGCGTTCGCCGGGTGTAACCTCGGTCAGATCGAGCGTGGCGGCCAGATCGCTTTTGTTTATTTGGTCGATCTTTCGTTTATCGCCGCTGACGACGATATCGACTTCGGGTATAAGCGTATTGGTGATCTCAGCGTTGTTTGAAATGCTCGGATTGAGCGGAACCGTAAAGCGTTTCGTCGTCGGCGTGCTCAGCCCGGTTACGCCGAACCAAAGCCCGAGCGTGACCGCGAGCGCGATCAGCTTTAGGCCCCAATCTTCAAGGAAAATCTTTCGCACGAGGTGTTTTGTCCACAGCTGTCCTGCCATCGCTTAAATTATCTCTGTGTTCTCTGTGCTCTCTGCGGCAAATCTTCTTTCCGAGCGTGATTCGATCAACGGAATTTCCATTGCGTCGAGCAATAATTTGCGCAGCTGTGTCGTATCGAGATTTCGCCGGACCTCGCCGGCTTCGACGTAAGTTATCAAGCCCGTTTCCTCGGATACGACGATCGAGATCGCGTCCGAGCCCTCGGTAATGCCGATCGCAGCACGGTGACGTGTGCCGAGTTCGCGTGAGATCTCAGGGTTTTTTGTGAGCGGCAGAAAAACAGACGCGGCAGCAAGCCTTTCGTTTTGAAGAACCACGGCTCCGTCGTGCAGCGGAGTTGAAGGGTTAAAGATCGTTACGAGCAGGTCGTAGCTGAGCTTTGCGTCAAGCTGGACGCCTGCGTCGATGAAATTTCGCAGGCCGACTTTTCTCTCAATGACAATAAGCGCACCCGTTTTTTCCGACGCAAGTGTAGTGACCGCCAACACGATCTCGTCATAAAGACTGCCGCCAAATTGCCCACGCTGCCGCTTAAGTATCGGAAACCGGAACCGGTTTGCAAAGTAGATAAGTGCCTGCCTGATCTCGGATTGAAACAGCACGATGATCGCTATGCCAATAAAGCCGACGGCGTAGCGCAGCACGAATTCCAGCGTCGAAAGATCCTGCACCACGGCAAGCCAATATAGCAGGGCAAGAATTAGCATTCCGACGACGGTCGGCACGGCTCGTGTTCCGCGCAAAAGCTTGAGCACGACATAGACGATGATAAAAACGAGCGCAATATCGAGGACATTTCGCAGCGTGTTTAATGTCGGAATGTAATTCGTGATCTGCATCTTATGGCTCTAAAATGGGAGCAAAACACACGACTTAACGGCGGCTATCGCCATAAGGATAACACAACAACCAAAAGGTGTAGGCTGAACATCAAGCTTCGAAGGGAATTTCACCGTGCTGGAAGACGCCGAGTTCGTTGCGCGAGACACGTTCGAGGAGTTTTTCGTCGTCGAACATTTTAACTAGGCCGTGGACGGTCGCGTAGCGCGGCTCCTCGGAAATCGTAACCGGCAGGTTTGTAAACGAACGCATATATTGATCGATACCTTCGAGCAGGGCGCCGCCGCCTGTGAGGATGATGCCGCGGTCGTAGATATCGGCGGCAACCTCGGGACGAAGTTCGGTCAGCGTGTCTTTAACCCGCAACGCGATGCGGCGAACGATGCTCTCGACGATAGGGTAAACTTCGCCCACAGTGATCTCGACGGCGGCGGGGCTGCCCGTGGTCACGTCGCGGCCGCGTACCTCGATAGATCTCGAAATATCATCGGGAAGAACCGCAGATGAGAAGTTCGTTTTTAACGATTCGGTTGTCTCGGCGCCGACCTGCAGCCCGCGATGGCGACGCAAATGTGTGGCGAGGCTCTCATTGATCGCGTTGCTGCCTAGTCGATCCGAGGTCGAATGAACTATGGAGCCCTTTGCGACGATCGCAATATTGGTGGTGCCCGCTCCGATGTCAACAATGGCCGACGCCCGTTTGTCCGTCGGCAGGACACCCGCACCGAAAGCCGCCGCCAAGCCTTCTTCCATCATGAAGACCTTGCCTATATGGGCGTCTTCGGCAGCATTAAAGAGTGCCCGCTGCTCGACGTGTGTGACGTCCGAAGTCAGGCTCATCACGGCCTGTATGGAAATGCTGGAGCCGCCCGTTTTTGCTTTTTTTACAAAATGGGCCAGCATCTTTTTTGTCCGCTCAAAATCACCAACAACGCCGCCGGTGAGGGGCGCCTGAACGACGTGATCGCGTCCCTCACGGCCGCGCATTTCGGCAGCCTCGGTGCCGTACGCGATGATCGTCTCGGTCATCTCATTGATCGCGACGAGCGACGGTTCATCCAGTACGACGCCTCGGCCCTTAACGGCGATTATCGTGCTGGCGGTTCCGAGGTCGATCGCCATCGAATCGGTAACAAATTTTTTTAGGACGGAGATCTTTAGCATAAAGATTTTTGTTCGTGTGTCATTGCCATTCTATCTCAAATAGTTCGACTGGCTGCAAGCGATTTTTTACAATGAGCGGTTCGCGTTTTGTCATGGGCAGTAAGTCGCCCGCAGCTTTTGCGGTCGCTTCGCTGACCAGGATCTGTCCGCCGAGGGCGTTCGATTGAAGACGGGAGGCGAGATTAACGGTGTCGCCGATGGCTGTATATTCTGAACGCTGCTCGGAACCGATATAGCCGATCGTGGCCTCGCCGGTGTGCAGCCCGATGCCGACGGCGATCTCTGAGAAACCGAGAACGACGAGCTCTTTATTGAGTGTCAACAGCCGTTTTTGCATTGCGGCGGCGACTTTTACTGCATTTTGAGCGTCCTGAGGCGTGGTGGTCGGTGCTCCAAAAAGAGCCATTAGTTCGTCGCCGATATATTTATCAAGCGTTCCGCCGTGCTCGAAAATTATTTCAGTCATCGCGGAAAAATAGAGATTCAGCAAACCGACTATTTTTTCCGGTTTCTCGTTTTCCGATAATGTTGTGAAGCCTCGAATGTCGGCAAAAAGCACCGTTATCGTCTGATTGGCCCCGCCGAGACGGAACGAATTGGGGTTTTCGAGAAGCTGTTTCACGACATACTCAGGCATAAAACGACTGTAATTTGCACGCGCGACCTCCTCTCTGGCTAGGCGTTTGTGTGCCTTAACGGTTTCCACCGTCACTGCCGTTTGGGCCGCGACGGCGCTTATTAACTCTAAATGGTCAGGCGAAAACGCAGCAAACGGGTCGAGCCGGTCAGCGTAAAGGACACCGTGAACGCCCGATTGCGTTATCAGCGGTGCGCAGATGGTGGAGCGCACGCCCTGTGCGACGATCGACTCGGCCCCCTCGAACTGCTCGTCCGTTTTTGCATCTTGGGAAAGGATAGCCACGCGGTCGTGCATGACCTTTTGCGTGATCGTGCGGCTGACGGTTAATTTCTCGGTCAGTTTCTTAATGCTCGCTTCGCGCGTTCGGGCTCCGATCTGATATAGACTGTGGTCCGAAATTGCTGCGGCGTCTGCATCGTCTGTCAGCAGCGCCACGACCCGATCGGCGGGTGTGCCGCGAAAGATAAGGTCGGTGGCTTTTTCAAAAATCTGCGTAAGGTCAAAAACGGTGCCGAGCGTTTTGCTCATCTCAAAGAGAAGTTCGAGTATCTTTGCCTTCCGCCGCAGATCATTGATCTCCTCGGGCGTCGGGATGGCGGTATCAAGCGACAGGCTTGAGCGGCGGCCGATGAGGTCGTTGACGGATATCTGGAGCTGCGTGTGGCCGAGGGGAGCGTCGTCGTAATTTACGGTTTGGGCCTTTTCAGACTGTTCACTCTCTCCAACGGAAACCGCCGATCCCGAGACAGCAACTGCCGGTTCAGCGCTAAGGGAGCTAAATTTGAGACTGCTTTCGCCGATCGTTATTACATCGCCTTCGCCGAGCAGACATTGTATTTGTATATTCCCATTAACAAAAATGTGATTGACACTGCGGATAAGCTGGCCGTTCTCCAAATGGCCGTCGATTATCTTAAACACCTTGCCGTCACCGAAAACGAAGGCATGCTTGCGCGATGCGCGGCGGTCATCGAGGACGATGTCGTTCTCGCGTGCGCGTCCGATGGAATAAGCTGAGCCGTGAACAAGCGGTGCTTCCCACGTTCTGCCTGTCGGTTCTGTTATTTTGAGTAATGCGTCCAAAGTAATTGTAATTGTAATTTGTGGAGAACAAATGGTAAATTGAGCGCGCTGAGATTTTGAGGATTTTCTTGCGCAAGCCCGCACGTTAGTAAGGGCGGAACATTCAGCGTCTCGCTACCGCCCTTACTAACGTGCGGGCTTGCGCAATATATTTTTATGATATATCTCGACAATAATGCGACCACGCAGGTCGTGCCAGAGGTATTTGATGCAATGAAACCGCATCTCGGTTCGTCGTATGCAAATCCTTCATCAGGACATTCTTTCGGGCTGGAATCGCGCGAGGCCGTTAACAAGGCCCGCGAAAGCGTAGCCGATCTGCTAGGCGCGAGCCTTTCAGACGAGATAGTTTTTACGTCCTGCGGGACCGAGAGCGATAATTGGGCGATCCTCGGCGCTCTTAAAGCCAATCCACAAAAAGATCACATCATCGCGACCAGCGTAGAACACGAAGCTGTCCGCAAAGTTTGTCAAAACCTCGAAACAGACGGATACAGCGTAACTTGGCTCGATGTGGACGAAGACGGAAGCCTCGACCTCGACGCGCTTCGCTCGGCGCTGGGTGAGAAAACGGCGCTTGTGTCTGTAATGCTGGCAAACAACGAAACAGGCATACTCTTTCCGATTGAAGAGATCGGCAGGATCATAAAAGAAAGATCGAACGCTTTGTTTCACGTCGATGGTGTAAATGCCGTCGGCAAAATTCCGATCGACTTGAAAAACACGGAGATCGACTTATTTTCGCTTTCGGGGCATAAATTCTACGCACCAAAAGGCATTGGTGCGTTATATGTCCGAGAAGGCGTCCAGTTGCCGTCGTTCTTTATCGGTGGCGGACAAGAAAAAGGCAGACGCGCCGGAACCGAACCCGTTCACCAGATCGCGGGACTTGGCGCGGCAGCGGAATTTGTCAAAGATATGTCGTCAATGACAAAAGTTCTTGAATTGCGCGATCGCCTCGAAACCACGATCCTGAAAACCATCCCAAACTCGCGCCTCAACGGTACCAGCGACCCAGCAAAACGTCTTCCCAACACTTCAAACATCTCATTTGAAAATACCAACGGCGAAATAATAATGCACTGCCTCGACGAACTCGGCGTCTGCGTCTCAACCGGCTCCGCCTGCCACTCACAGGATCACATCGCATCGTCTGTCCTTCAGGCGATGAATGTTCCTTATTCACATGCGATGGGCTCGATACGTTTTTCGCTTGGCAGGTTTAACACGGAAGCTGAAATTGAGTTTGTCTTAGACAAGTTGCCAAATTTAATTAAAGAATTGCGATGAGTGTCAGCGGAACAGAGTCGCTATATCTCCCGGTTCTGATATCACGCGGCTTTTTCTATGCCGTATCTGGATAGCTTTAGATAAAGGCCGCGGCGGGTTAGGCCGAGTTCGTTTGCGACACGCGAGATGTTCCAGCGGTGACGCGCGAGTGATGCGCGGATGAGCTGCATTTCGAGTTCGGACACTGCGTCGTCGAGCGTTCCGCCAGCCGTTATGTTTGTGAACGGCGAGAATGCGTCGTTGTAGGACGCGATCGGCTTGACGTTGGAATCACTGTCAAAATGGGTCAGCGGTTGAGCGCTTCGTTTTAGCTCAGGCGATAGATGATTTGGTGTTATCACCTCGTTATCGACCGCGCGGGCGACGATCCGTTGTACTTCGTTGCAAAGCTGGCGGACGTTGCCCTGCCAATGGCAAACCATCATCATATCGATCGTCTGCGGGGTAAATGTGACACCGTGTTTGCCGAAACGAGATGAATATTGATCGACATAGTAATTTATGATCGGCGGTATCTCGGAGCGGCGTTCGCGCAGCGGGGGAACACGTAGCCTGATGACATTTAACCGATAAAAAAGATCCTCGCGGAACGTGCCGTTGGCGACCTTTTCTTCGAGCGGCATATTGGTCGCGGCAATGATGCGGACATCGACCTTGAAAGGCTTTTTGTCACCCAGCGGCTGGATCTCGCCTTCCTGCAAAAAACGCAGGAGCTTAGGCTGAACGTCGATCGGCAGATCGCCGATCTCGTCGAGAAAAAGCGTTCCGCCATCGGCTGTGCGGATCATTCCAGGTGAATCTTCGACGGCTCCGGTAAACGCTCCCTTTTTGTATCCAAACAAGTGTCCCTCGGCCAGTTCCTTTGGAACGGCGGTGCAATTGAACGGCACAAAGATCTTGTCCTTGCGGTTCGAGAGGGTATGGATCGCACGTGAAACCAGTTCCTTGCCGGTTCCCGAGTCGCCGGTGACAAGCACCGTCACGTCGGACGAGCGGATCTTGTAAACCTCCTCGACAAGGGCGGTCATCGCCGGCGACGAATGGATAAAGCCCGGCATCACGTTGTTTGACGCGTACGGCGAAGATTCCCGTTCGGCGGGGGTTGATTTGTCCTTTTCGCGGAGGGCGATGACATCCATGCCGAGCTCGACAACGCGCAGCAGCGGCGTGAGTGAACTGTCATCGCTCAAAACGGCGCCTAATTGGGGGTTAATCAGCAAAAATGCCGGAGCCGCGGCCGATCCCCGAAGCGGGAAGACGGCAATGTTCTTGGTTCTGGCAAACGTCTTTTCGTCGCCCGACGCCCGTGCGTCGTTGAGCTTTGTAACAAGCTCATTGCTTTCCTGGGGCGACAAGCCGTGCGTAATGAACGGGTACAGACGTTTCTGGTCGTTGAATTGGGCGAGAACGATCTTGCTCGCGTTGCTGTCCTGTTGCAGCACTGCCACCAGCTCGCGGAAAAGAAGCTCGCGCGACGCCGTGGCCTCCGCCAAACGGACGGTAAGGAGTTGCGAAACAAGCGAGTTCGACCGCTTTTCTGAGGCGCTCGTTTCGGCCGAGGCGGCTCCTACCTCAACTCGCTCAATTTCGTTGGCTATTCTGGCAATATAGGATTTGATACCCAGCTTCTTAAAAATATCGAGCGCCGAGGTCAGGTGCCGTTTCGCCCTGACAAAACTTCTCGGATCAAGGTTCACGCCGAGTAAAAAATGCAAGAGGCCTTTATGATACACATCCTCTGCGGCCTCAAAAATGGTCAGGCCGCGGCTGAAATGGTGGATGGCCATTTCGAGGTCTTCCTGTGCGAGAGCCGAAAGCCCTCTGATTCGCTGAATGTTGCCGAGCACAAAAAAATCGCCTGACGGATCGCTTTTCTCCATTGCGGACAGCGCGTTTTCACATTCCTGAGTGTCGCCCTGGCCTAAATAGCTTTCGGCGAGTATCAGCCCGGCCATATCGGCATAAGTTTTATTGCCCAGCTCTTGTGAATAATCTATTGTTTCGCTCGCTTTTTCGATCGCTTTCTTAAACTTGCCCTGCGCCAGGTAACACCGGGCCAGGCTGCGCATCGGTTGAACCGTGTACCAGGCATGCTTATGCTTTTGAGCGAAGGCTATGGCCTTGTTCAACCACTTTTCAGCCTCGGCGAGATCTTCGCGGAGTATATTAAGCTCGCCGAGCGAATCATAGATACCGGCAACGTGTACATAATTTTCGCGTTCGGCGATCTCGAGCGACCGATTGATCATCGTCTCGGCTTTTGGCCATTCGCCGATCAGGACGAGATTCATTCCGATGTTGTTATAGGCGATGACGCTGTTTAAGGCGTGGTCGGTTCGGCCGAAAAACTCGATCGATTTTTCAAGACACGCGATGCCGTCCTGCGGGCGACGCAGAAACCAATAGGCGCCCGACATGTCGGTGTAGAGTTTGCCAAGCATGAAAGGAGCAGAGTTTTCACCGATGATGTTGATGCCCAGCTCAAAATTCTCGAGCGATTTCTCGCTGTTGCCTTCTTGATGGTAGCTGTTCGCTATCTCGCGGTAAGATTCGGCCATGCCGAGCCAATCGCCGTTCTCACGAAAACGGTCCAGCGCCTTTTGTGCGAAATCACGGCAGATGGGATATTCACTGAGTTTACGGTAAACCCGCGCCAACGCGATCTCGATCGTGCCTATCAGATGTTTGAGTTCGTTTTCGTCCGCACGCACTCGATTTTCCTTGAGCAGCGTGATCGCCTTTGGTTGATCGCCCGTGTTGCTGTATGAGATCGCAAGCTGCGTGGTCACGCGAACCTGTGTTTCAATCTTTAACGCTGAAATGGTAGTTTCGTCTGCGAACGGCTTGATCGTCTCGAGAGACTCGTTATACCTGCCGATCGTTTCGAGTGTGAATGATAAAAGCCGTTTTAGATTAGCGAGGTTGTCAGGCGTATGATCGTAGCCGCCGATCGTTTTGACAAGGATCTTTTCGGCGTCGCCGGAAAGGCCTTCGCGAAGTTTTTGGCCGACACTTCGAAATACGGCGTCAATGCTTTCGAACGAGATCGCCCGTGCCGCTGCCGCGTGGCGGCCGCGTGACGATCCCGCCCGTGTCGGCGAGGCTGTTTGCTGATCTTTGTTCATTTACAACGAGACTGACAAAAACGATTAATTGCCTAGTAGTTTCAACTAATTGAATACTAAGTAAACAGTCGCGCAGTTGAAATCTAACAAAAAAATTCAGATTCGTCCACAAATTTTTGCGTTATACGCCTTCCGATATTCTCTATTCGTTATTCCGGAAGAATTGTCCGAAATAACGAATAACGAATAACAACTTATCTGGTGATTATTTACCCTCAGATTTCGTTACAACTGGATTATCAGGATTTATTTTTTTGAGTTTTTCTAATGTTGACTGTAAGTTTTCTTTGTCACCGTTCTCGCTGTAGGCGAGCGCAAGGTTTTGCAGCGTTATCTCATGGTTGGGGTCGATGCTCAAAGACGTTTTATACTCTTTGATCGCCCGATCAATATCGCGTGGATCGCGAAGGAAAAAGGTCAACCCAAGGTCTGTCCGCGCGAGAATATTCTTCGGCTCTTTTTGCAGGGCCAGGGTGTACCATTTTTCGGCAATCACAAACTTTGGCGTCGCGGTTTTATAGTCGTTATTCTCTGCGGCTGTTTGTGCAGCGTCAAAATATGCGTTGCCCGCCTTTATCATCGGTTCGGCATCTGCCGGTTTTAGTTTTGCGGCGATCTCGTAGAATTTTGCCGCTTCGTCAAAACGCTGTATCTGATAATAAAGATCGGCTGCAGTCATCTGCGCCTCGTAATTTTGCGGTTGCGACTTTGCTTTTTCAATGGCCGCAGCCACCTCAGGACGCGGCCCGCTTTGATCTCCGGCACTCGTGCCGATCGGGGGGTGATCTTTGGGAAGAGCCGGGTTGCTGTTTGATGCTGTCGCCGATACTGATGAGGCCGGCGGTTTTTCATAGGCGGACTTATTGATGCTGTTTGCGACTATGAAACCTATAATAAGGCCGACAATCAACCCTAAAACGGCGGACATGATGTTATCTTTTTTCATTATTACTTGATCGTAATTCCTATCGACTCTAAAAAACGGTTCGGCCTCTCGCCGCCGATCAGGGCAAAGATATAATCGTTCGGGATCGTTGCGATTTCCTGTTTGCTCTTGACATCCTCGAGCACCAATTCATTTTCCCTCATTTCCTTGATCCCGACGCCAAACCGCAGATCGATAATGCCGTCATCCGCACATTGATAAAGCTGGAATTTATTGCCGAATTTTACCGTCGGTGCCAAATAATCTCGGACAAGCAGCGTCACCTTGTTCATCATCTCTGGCGAACGATGAGTGATCGCAGCGCCGTCGCGTGTGGCGACGAGATCAACGGCCGCTTCGACGGCGACATTGCCGCCGCCCACCACAACGATGTGACGTCCTTTGAAATCCAAAGGATTTGAAAGCCCGTATAACACTTTTTGTTCTTCGCTCCCATCGATCTTGAATTTCAGGTCTTCGTTTGGCAGCCGCAATTTATTTGGAGCGCCGCGATTTCCGATTGCGATAATTACGCGACGAGCAGTATATGTTTGCGGGGCCTTATCCGTGCCGCGTTCGGTGTTAACAACAAAATAATCGCCATCCTCGGCGCGATTGACGGTTTTGCAGCTTTCATTTTCGTTGATCTTAACTCCTTTGTCGGCGAGGCTGCCGAGCCATACACCTAGGATGTTCTCACGCTGATCGCCGGGAATTTTAGTTTGAAGTTGGTCGGCGATTTCCACACGAAAACTCGACAGCAGATTGTTTTGGTCGCTGAGAAATTGTGTTTTATAAATCGTAGCCCAATCACCTGAGCCTTTGGAACGCAGAAATCCAGCGATCCGCTTCTTTAACTCCTTTTCAAGTTTTTCGGAGAGTTTGGGAGCCAATTCCTCACGCAGCGACTGCGGTATATTGGCGATCATTTCCTGATGTAGAATCGGTATCTGCTGATGAACTACACTCTTCATATCGTCTCCAAGCGCATCAAAGATCGCCTGATTGTCATCGCTGGCTTCATCGCCATATTTAGCCTTTGACAGTCCAAGGCCTGTGACCGGAATGCCGCCCATCCAGTCTTTTGTATCCGGTTTGAAGAAAATATATTTTCCTTTCGGGTAAAGGTCTATCGTGGAAAGTATTTTGTCCTGTTCGATACCGACATATCTCAGGCCCGATTCTTGCGACGAGGATGCTGCTGACGCTCCGCCCGGGCCGATTCCTATGATTGCTACATCGTATGTTGCCTTTGGCTCCGGCGATGCTGCCTTCAATTCATCAACGATATACGCAATCACGTCCGCCCCTTCTTTTACTGCATTTTTTATCAACGGCACGCCTGAAACGTCACCGATAATAAAACAGCCGGGCACATTGGTTTGAAATGTCGCACCGTCGCGTGTCGGTGTCGGAAGCGAACGCACGTCCTTTGCGGTATTGATAACGATGCATGCCTTTGGATTTACCGGACATTCGGCCTGGCAGGCGGTATCTTCCATGCAAAGGTCAGGGGCGACCGCCGAAGCAGTTCCATCGACGATCGCAAGCACGTCATGAGGACAGGCATCGACACAAGCCTGACAACCGATGCAGCGTTCTGGAAATATGACCGGATGCGGATAGCTCGGGCCGCGGTATTTATCGAGGCCAAGCTCGGCAAGTTCCGCGCTCGAAAGAGTTCGGATGTTCGTTGGCGGAGCGGCTTTTTCGTCATGAGCCTTAAAAAAACCGAAAGCGCGCGTTGCATCATTAAAAATGACAAGAAATCCGATACCGAAACCGACAAGCGCAATGCTCGCCCAACCGATCCAAGACAGGCCGCCGTAAGCTGATGCGTCCGCAGGGATAAATGTTCGGTTCAGCCAGATCAGAAAGCCGATGAGCACGACGCAAAAAAAGATATGAAAAAATTTCATTGGCCGATGAGTTCCTTGATCTTACCGGCAATCGCCTCTTTCCTTCTGTCCAGCGCATCGTCGGTTAAAAATTCGCTCCAGCGTTCGCCGCTGTAGGGATGCTGTATGTGACACGAGATGCAATTTGCCGACGACGAACTATTAAAACGTGCGTCACGCCCCGTGCCGTCCGCCGCTGTTGTATGACAAACAGCGCAGGTTTGCCTCGGTTTTGTTCGATCTATGTTTGCACCAAACGTTTCATGGCAGCTTGAACACGTAATCAGTCCGCGTTTGTCGCCCTTGATGCCGTCAGGGGCCCGTAAGCGGTAAAGGTGAACCGTATGAAATTGCCGGCTCAATTTCGCATGCTCATCCTTATCGCCAGTCGCGGAACGATTGATCTCCGGTATCGCGTCGGCGACCTCGCGGTAAACACCTTTCCATTTCCATTCGTCGTTAACGATCGGATAACCATATGAGCCTCCGTGCGCTGTATGGACACTTTTTCCGTTGTAGGTTTTTGTATTTTTGTCGTTATGACACTCGGCGCAAGCTTGTATTGCCGTAGTTTTCATATCAAAGTTGGCTCCCTGATGTTCGCGATGACAAATGGTGCAGGTAATCCCCGCTTGCTCATGAGCCTTTGTATTGGAAGCTTGAAACTCCGACGCCGAATGACATTTGATACAGGAATTTTCGATCGCCTCAGTGAGCGTGTGACAAGTCGTGCATGAGTTGCCGTTGGCCTGTACGGCGGCAGTGCTGTTCTCAATTTGTGATGCGTGAGGATTTGAGAGCGGTTTTGGGGCGTAGGTTTCGGGATGACGAAAATATGCAAATGCTCCTATGGCGCCTATCACCAAAAATGCCCATATAAATAAACCAAATCGCCACTG
>JBKJJR010000312.1:0-3281 GCA_046597835.1 Pyrinomonadaceae bacterium | reverse complement strand
GCCTAATTCGGCGCCTTTGGAAGCTCTTGTCGCAACCGCCAACCCTACTCCTCCGTCTGCAAATACTGCCGCAAATACGTCGGCGGGCGCTCCATTGTCGGGCGCATTTGGTCGAACCGAAACAGACGCAGCGAAGCCCGATGCAGCTCCTGAGAACTTTCAACTCGACGGAGCTTCCGGTTCCGAGAATAGTTTTATTACCGACGGGCAAGAGACAAGTCGCGTAGTGTCGCCAAAAAAATCTGCTGCGGCACCCGCAGCAAATACGGCGCCCGGCGATCGCGCCGATCAGAGTCAAATTGATACCGTTAGCACGGGAATTAGCAGCCAAAGTGGCGAGCTTCTTCCAGAGGGCCTTAATATGTCTTCGGTGCTGAAGACTGCTCCGTCCGCCGATGGCAAGGTCTTGAAAGAAGAAGATAAGGACACCGCCCTCGAAAAACGAAAGCAGGCCGATGATCGAGGCTATCGTGAAATGCGTGCAGCCGCGAAAGCCCGCCAATCGCGAACCGGTCCGGCGCAAAATCAGTTGAACCAATCGAACAGTAACATGCCGGTCACGCGCGTTGTCGGCGGCAAGACGTTCAACAATCGCGACGGCGCGTGGTACGACTCCGCATATCACGGTCAGGCGACCACAAATTACCGACGCGGCACGACGGAATACAAAAAACTCGACAGCGGCCTGCGAAATATAGCCGAAACAGTTGGCGGTACGGTCGTCATTATGTGGAAAGCCAAGGCCTATCGTATTCAATAAATCTTCCTTTACACCAGAATTAAAGTTAAAATACCAGTATGAAAGCATATGTTTTACTTTTGTGCCTTCTATGCCTTTTCGCGGCCAACTCTTTTTCCCAACCTGTTTGGCAGTCTAACCTCGACTCAAGAATACGTTTCTATCAAACGACAGATTTCGGCATTCTGCTGGCGGGAACAGATAAAAGCCTTTACGCCATCGACGGCAAAACGGGCGAACGGATTTGGCGGCGTGATACCGGCAAGATAAACGAGACGGCCGTCACGCCTGTGCCAAACACCGATCTGATCTTGTTCTCGCGCGACCTCGGCAGCAAGTCGCGTCTCGAGGCCGTCGATCTGTTGACGGCCTCCACTCTCTGGCAGAGCGAAAAGGTCAAAGGCGATGTGATGCAGCTTGCGGTCGATCCTGAAAACGATCTCATCGCCATTATTCTTGTCAAAGATCCACGCGGCAACACCGATGACAATTTCAAACGTAAGCCGGTCGTGCATGTTCTGCGGCTCTCCGACGGCGACGAGTTGTGGAAACGCGATCTCGATACCAGCATCGAAATGATGCCGTCGCGCTTCGGCGAAGGCCTCGGCGACATCGACTACACGCTCGACAATTACCGCGCTCCGCTGCTGCTCGATGGGCGACTGTTTCTCTTTTACGAAGGCTCAACATCATACGACGCCCGCACGGGCAAAGAAAAGGAGCGCGAAAAATTTAAGATCAACGAGGACGGCCTTGCACTCACCGAGGCCGATCCGGTTTTCGACGACACGCATATCTTTGTTTCCGGCAAAGGAAAAATTCGCGCGGTCAATCGCCGCACCGGAAAGCAGGATTGGGAAGCAAGCGACCTCGGCATCAGCTCCGAAATGGCGATCGTCGGCGAGATTCTGTACGCGCGAACGGGCGGCCAATTTACGCAATTGAAAGACGGCGAGCTCAAGGATAAAGGCCCGTTCGGCGTTTCCGCCATTGACACCGCAAATGGCAAGACCCTGTGGCGTTACAAAGGCGCCGACAAAGGCCTGACTAATTTTGTCTTTGCCGATGCGAACACGATCGTCATTGCCGATAGAGACGATCTGATAACCATCGATGCCCGAACCGGAAAGCGCATCGCCAAACGCGATCACAAGATCGATAAAGCGCCGTTCGTCCTGTTGAACGAGAGCGGCGCGGCAGTTGTCGGCGGCCGAAATGAGATCGCGGCGTTTCCAATTCGCAACCCAAAGGCTGCCGAGTTGTGGCGTGCCCGCCATACTGCACCCGGCCGCGGCGTTTTGCGCACTGTTGCGGGAATTGCTCTCCGTGCCGCAGCACTTTATTTTCGTTACGGCGGTTTGGCGACATCGGCGATAGGACTTGCACGAACCGGTTTGAGTTTGACGAGTGCGGCTAATTCGTTCCGCTGGTCGGGCTTGCGAACGCGA
Source organism: Pyrinomonadaceae bacterium (assembly GCA_046597835.1). Taxonomy (GTDB): domain Bacteria; phylum Acidobacteriota; class Blastocatellia; order Pyrinomonadales; family Pyrinomonadaceae; genus OLB17. Next base: position 1,094 of record JBKJJR010000312.1, on the reverse strand, counting down.
TTTGGCTCGGTCGATCTGACGACGCTCGCAAGCAATGCTGCGCGAAATTATATGACTCAGCGAATTTACGCATACGGCTCGATGGCGCAAATGTCGAATCTGCCCGGCGGCTCAATGATTTCTTTGCCGAATGCGGGCACCATTCGAAGCAGCATAATTGGCCGGGCAACGCCATCGCGCGGCGACGTGCAGGAAAGCATATTCGACCGACTCGACCCCGTCCGCCGGCTCGAGAAGTTCTCCGGCTACCTTCTCCGCCGCAAACGACTCGCCGAGCTCCGCTCGAACTACCTGTACTTCTACACCGACCTCGACAAACCGTTCGACAAAAAAGGCCTCGTCGGCGTCAACGTCCACACAGGCCGCGACGTCCGCTACATCCTCGCCTCTGACCCTGACCCATCATTCGTAACAGACGAAACAGCCGGTCTCTTATATTCGGCAAACGGCAGCAAATTGCAGGCATTCGATATTTTGGCTAGATAATCGCGGGGAAAACTCCGCCCTATCGGGAAACTTCGGCCAAATCGAGAAAGTTCGGTCATATCGCAAAAGTTCAGATTTCAATCTCCCGCTCGCCCTGTTACGGTTATGCGGGATCGTTGTAATTCGGCGGTCGTGATATTTGAAAATTAAACGCGGCAACCGCAAAGTTTGGGACACGCGGAACACTTGGAACACTTGGAACACTTGGAACACGCCGAACACTTGGGACATGGTCGAAAATCCCAACGTTTGTCCCAGGCAAAAATCGCATTTAAAGCGAAGTGAAACCACGCAACCGTATTGTTTGCAGGAATTATGCTCTTTATCTTAAACTGTCTTACATTTTTCCAAAAAACGTTGAGTTGAGCAAAATATAGGTATAACCCTAATAAACACACTGAGTTACCGGTCGACCACCGTTCTGGGACAGCCTGTGACAGAAAAACTCCCCTCCTGAGAAAGAGGGGAGTTTAAGAGGCACGCTGTGGTTATTGTGACTACAACGATCTGTCTTCGTTAAACAGTAACCGCTCAAAAGTCAGCGGCGCTATTGAGTTGGTTGCTCCAACGGCAGTGAATCTCAGATTCAAAAGAACGCCGTTATGCGC
>JBKJJR010000154.1:0-6294 GCA_046597835.1 Pyrinomonadaceae bacterium | reverse complement strand
CCAGCGAACTGTCGAAACGGGGGACGGGGCACACCATCTACATCCTCGACGAGCCGACGACCGGCCTGCATTTCGCCGACGTTCATAAGCTGCTCGACGTCCTGCAAAAGCTCGTCGATACGGGCAACACCGTCATCGTCATCGAACACAACCTCGACGTCATCAAGTCCGCCGACTACATCATCGACCTCGGCCCCGAAGGCGGATCTGGCGGCGGCAGGATCGTCGCGATCGGTACGCCGGAAGAAGTCGCAAAAGTCAAAAAGTCCTTTACCGGTCAGGCTTTGAAGGCAGTGTTATAACGAGATCAAGAATAGAAGTACTTGAGGGAATGACGGCGATGGGCTAGAATTTTGCTGTTGGTAGGTCAGATCTTGAGTTTAATACAAGGAAGAGATGTTTTATGTTATTGAATCGACGGGGTTTTATTGTGTTTGCGTTGGCGGTGGTTGCGGGGGTTGTTTGGTTGCCGACGGTGGGGTTTTCGCAGGTGCCGGTGGTTGCTACGCCTTCGGCGACGCCTGAGATGATTACTTCGATCAGCGAAGTTACGGATGTCACGACGATGGACGCCCATTTCATCGCGTTGCAGTCGCTGATCGAGCGTTACGGAATCGGAGGTTTGACGAGCAATAAGAAGTTTAATGGCAATATGCCGCTCGCCGGTAAAGACCTAGCGATGATCAGCAAGAGCGCTCGTAGTACGGTCGGTCAATTGCTAGGCGTCATTGAATCGACCGAAGCCGAAAAGAAAGCTTCTTTCCCGACGACGTGTGCTATCGATCTCAAACCCGTGACGTACACTGAAAAGGTCGTAGCCGATTATCTAGAGTGTTCGTACGGACGGGGAAGCCTTGCGGGTAAGAAAGTGACGACCGCTCCATTGACGCGCAGCCGCTTTGCGATATTGCTTGACGAGGCTCTCTCAGCCGCAAACACTAAGATGGCTGAAATGGACGATAAAGCTCGGAAGGCTATCAACGATGCAAAAAAGAACGCAACGCCGGTAGTTAAAAAACCATAAATTTAGCTTGCGATCTTGGCGTGGTGATGGTTAATTTGTTTTTACCGTCTTTTTAATCGGCTTCGGTTTTGGCGTAGGTAGTAGCGTGAGGGATTCGAGCGTTTTCGTGAAGAATGCGCGGACCTCTTCTGGTGGGACGCTGGTTGGGAAGACGGCGGCGAGCATTAGGATGGTGTCGTCGAGGACGACCGTTTGGTAGAGTGTACGGTCGGTGTTGCCCGGTTTTGGGGCGCTATAGATCCAGTTGACGGTTGGCAAAAGTTTTGTTGGGAAAAGCTTGTTCGTCAGGTTAAAAACCTTAACAAAACCCGCGCCTTTTTCCAGCGAGATCAGCTTTGATTTCCACGCCATCTCTTGAGCTTCAATATCCCAATCGCGATGAGCGTCCAGTGTCTCGGCCTCGGTGTAAGCTTTCTTTTTGTCGAGAAACGTCGCCGTTTTTACGAAGTAAACAACGACAGCTCCGGAGTCTGTTGAGATCACCAGACTCCCATCATCATTCTGCCGTCCGTTCGGATCTTTGCCCGGAACGAGAAACGAAAACGGCTGAGTCTTGTTATTGTTCAAGACCATCATCCCTTTTTCGGTCTTTACCGTTGAAAAATCAGCCGTCTGCTGAGCCACGCCGGTTAGGCTGAAGCAGAGCACCATTACGATCGCTAGAAAAAATAACTTCATGAATTTACTTTTAATGCCGTTACGCCCCCAAAAAGAGCCGATCTACACGTAAAACAGCTTAGGAGACAGGATATCTTTGGTTTCCTCTTCGGTGTAGTTGAGCGTTTTTAATTTCTCTCTGACAAACTTCATCAGCGGATAACTGTTACTGCGATGCATTGTTTTTAGGAGTGCTTTGCGAGTATTTCTAACGCTGGTAGATGTTCCTGCCTCTTTGGTAGCCGCGTCAAAATCAGCGTAAACCTGCTTGGCGGCATCATCTTTTTTGCTGTCCACGGCAGCCTCGATCTTAGTAACAAAAGGGTCGCAAACCTTTTTCCATTCAGCTTCCGATTTTGATGTTGTTGTTGTTGGTGTTGTTGGTGGTGGTGGTGCGGTGACGAGTTCCAACTTGTAGTCGAGCGTTTCGACCTCGACTATCAACGGAAGCATCGGATCGTCCAGAACGCTCATCGTCGTATCGCCGTCGTCGCCGTGTAGATAAAGCATCTTCAGATTTTTATTAGAGTAGATTCCCGTTATGGCGTTCGCTTTATAGTCGAGACTTATCCTTATCGGACCGTCACCCAGATCTAAATTCATTTCTTTCTTAGTATTTAACTCTTGATAAAGAGCTTGACTCAGAATAAAGAAGATCCCATTGTCGGGCATAATCTCCGTCTTGGTATAGAGGATGTTCACGTATTTGCGGGCTGACGCAATGGCTGCATCAGTGATCACCAATTTTGGGGAGCTCGCGTTCTTGGTTATTTCATTCCACTTAAACGCCAATTTTCCCGCATCGTTGATAAATTCGATCTTGTAATATGAAACGTCACCTGTAAACTCATTCTTCAGTTTATAAACGAGGGGCTTGCGATCAACGAAATTCAATTTGCCGTTCAAAGTGTCCCGCAACACAGTTTTGGTCTCGCTGACGGCAGGGTGTGAAGTTGTGGTACCTGAATTCGTGGCGGTTGATAGTCCGGGTTTGGAGTTTGCTGCTCCGTTTAGTACGTCGTCTTTCCACAAACCCTCGCGCGATGTATTTGTCGCCTTAGAATATTCTTTCCCGTCACCGTTTCGTTTGTTATTTTTCCATTCTCCGGTGTAGTAGTCGCCGTTTTTAGTGGTGTAGATTCCTTGACCTTCAAACTTTCCGTCAATCAGGTTTCCTTCGTACGTGTCGCCGTTAGCGAAAGTTACTTTGCCTCGGCCCGTCTTTTTGTTATCGACCCATTCACCGTCGTAAATTTCGCCGTTAGTACGCGTGAGTTTACCTCTGCCGTTATACTTATCATTTCTCCATTCACCGATGTAAATCTGGCCGCTTTTGAAGCTGTAAGTTCCTTGACCTTCCTTATTTTCATTGACGAAATCGCCTTCGTAGATATTCCCGTTGGTATGCGTGATCTTACCTTTCCCATTCCTACGGTTATTAGCAAACTGTCCGATATAGACATCACCGCTTTTGAACTTATAGATTCCTTGCCCTTCTCTCTTGCCCTTAACAAAATCGCCTTCGTAAATATCGCCGTCGATAGAAGTGAATTTCCCCTTGCCTTCGCCGTTACCGTTGACAATATTTCCTTCGTACACACTGCCGCTGGGGAAAACAAATTTCCCGTAACCTTTCGAGCAGTTGCCCGAAACGCATTTTAGAGAGCCTATCGGGGGCGGCCGCGGTGATTGAGCTTCGGCGACAGGGAATGCGGGCGCGATAATCAAAGTGTTTTCCCCTTGGCGTTTCTGCTCGGCATCTTTGGCTTTGCCGAGCGCGGCGGCGATCGAAGTTTTATCGAAATCGCGCGCGTCGTATTCGATCCAGGCCCGGTCGTATTTGGAAATTGCGGAACCGTAATCGCCTTGTTTGAAAAAAAGCTCGCCGCGATAAAAGTCGGTTAACGCGCATTTGATTTCCTCGACCTCGAGATCCGCGTTCGCATTGGTGAAATCATTTTTTTCGAGATAAATGCGTCCGCGATAAAGATTTACGCACGGATCGGCGGCTTTGAGTTCGACGGCGCGATTCAAATCGGCGAGGGCTTTCGCCAGATCTTTCTGCTCGAAATAAAAATTGCCGCGGTGCATCAGCGTTAGACCGTCGAGCGGCGCGAGCGCGGCGGCCTTATTATAATCGGCGATGGCTTTTGCCGCATCACCCATATTTTCAAATGCAATGCCGCGATGGCGAAAAGCTGTCGCGTCGGCTGGTTTGATGGCAATCGCGCGGGTGAAGTCGGCGACGGCTTTCTCGTTGGCATTGCGCGCGCGGTAGAAATCGGCGCGCGCAATGTAAAGAGCGTAATCTTTGGGTCTCGTGGCGATTGCCTTTGAATAATTTTCTTCGGCCGGCAAATAATCTCTCGAATCTTCAAACAGTTTGCCGAGCATTCGATAAATGTCAGCGTCCGTTTTTCCCGCTGCGGCATCGATTTGCAAATACGCGACGGCTTCGCGGCGTATTCCATCGTTTCGGCTGTGGTTGGATTTAAATTCGAAGCCTCCTTTGGTCAGCGAAATTGCGGCGAGTGCAAACTTTCTTCGCAGGTCGCGGGCAATGACATTTGACTCGGGCGAACTAACTGCGGGCGAATTGTTCTCAATGGCTTTCTTGAGATAGCCCGTACACCCGTCTTCGCCGTCTTCGAGACAAAAAGTTCCGGCAACTGCGAACAAAGACGGATGATTGGGATTGATCAGATAAACTTTGTTAAAGTCATCATCTAAAATTCTGCTGAACTTGATGCCTTTGCCGTGCTTGGCTTGAGCTCGCGCGAGATATGCTTCGGCATTTTTTTCATCAATTTCAATAATTTTCGTAAAATCGGCAATTGCGTTGTCGAAATCTTTGCGGCTGTTTTTGACTTTACCGCGCAGCAGCAAAGCATGTGCGTTTGTCGGATCGATCGTCAAGGCTTTTTCGGCATCCGCGAGTGCTTCCGCCAATTTGTTTAAATATAAATAAATGTTGCCGCGTTGAACATAGACATTATCGTCGTTCGGAGTTGCCACAGTTTTCGCCGTCAACCTCTCGATCTCGGGTGAAGTTTGAGATGAGATGTTTAGGCATTGAACAGCGAGAAGAAGTGCTACGGCGACGATTAATTTAACTATGCTCATAAATTCTGTTTATCCAAATTTGTAATATCACTCCGTAGGCTGTGAAGCCCAAACAGCCTTCTTTACCGACTGAGCCTACTGGACAAAAACGCCGTTCTCCCAGATGCCTTCTTGCGTTGTATTCGTTGCCTTAATGTACATTTTTCCGGGGCCGTGTCGTTGGCCATTCAGGAAGCCGCCTTCGTAGGTGTCGCCACTGACATATCTAACTATTCCCTTACCTTGCCGTTGATTGTTGGCGAACTACCGGTGTAAACTTCGCCGTCGGCAAAAGTGTAAGTTCCTTGGCCGTTGAACTTTTCGAAGAACGCACCGTCGTAGATTATCATTTCACTCCGCGAACTGCCGCTTTATCAGCCTCGGCGTACTTCCATTTGGTCATTTCAGCTTCAACGAATGGACGGAGGCTTTCGGCGTATTTGTAGATCTTCGAGAGATATGTCTTGCGAGTGATCTTGACGACGTCGAGATCGTTGCTGCCCGTGGCGGTGTTTCGCTTGTCGTACCAATCATAGATCTTTAGAGCCTCGGCGAAATTGCCTTTTGAGATCTCGTTGTCGAACAGGAGCCGTACGCCTTTGCTACCATTGACGAGTTGGAACGTCGGACTTTTTATGAGCGACAGGCCTTCGGCGTCAAGTACGTCGACAAATTGCCACGGTAAATTGGTCTTATCAAGTGCGGCATCGCCGGGCACTGGTCGAATGCTGTATGCGGGTTCGATCTTGAGAGCTTCATAGGTGAGCGGGATGGCTGACCTGCCTTTCAACGCCTTGCGAAAAGGTGTCTCGGCGAGCTGAACGTTCGGATAAATGTTTTCGGTGATATACGCTTCGTAAAGAAAGTATCTATTGCTTACTTTGTTGAGCATTAGAACTTTCGGCTCTTTACGCTTTTTCGAGTATTCTTTCGCTTTGAGGATCGAATCAAAGCCGTCAACCACACCGATCTGATCGCCTTTGACGATAACGTTCAGCACGGGATCTGAAGGGTTGGGCGAAGGATTGATCGAATTTCCGCCTGAGAGGTCGTATTTGAAGATATTCGCAACGATATTTGATTCGTTGCGGAGGCTGGCGGCCTTTTCTATATCCTTTTCATAGCCTGTGCGGTTAACCTGCGCTCCGATCTGGCCGATCAAATATGCGCGAAAAGCATATGCCTTATAGCTGCGATCATTTTTTTTGACCGCCATGTCGGCGTCGGCGAGAGCTTTGAGGCGATTTTCGTCGATCGTCTTGCCGATATCCGCAAACGCCACGTTTGGGCCGATCCATTTATTATTCCAGGTATAGAGCTTGGCGCGTTCGATGTAGAGCAATTCATTGTCCGGCGTTTTAGCGATCGCGGCTGTTAGGCGGTCGATCTCGGGACTTGACTGAGCAGACGCAGTTGTAATTTGTGCAACAACAATTAGAGTCACTGCAAGAAACATTTTTATCAAATTCATAGGTTGATTGGAGAGGTAGTTATTGTAATTCTAATTGTCA
>JBKJJR010000186.1:0-6890 GCA_046597835.1 Pyrinomonadaceae bacterium | reverse complement strand
CTGAGACTGGACGGTGGTTGCCGACGCAACTCGGACAAATACCAAGGTCAAGAGAAGGAAAACAGCGAGTCGGGGAACAAATACCATGTCATCTAGTCCAACGTCGTTGATAATACACCAATTTGGGTATTATCAACGAAGTTTTCTGCTTAAGGCTTCACGAAGCGGGCAACACGATCATCGTCGTCACTCACGAACCCGACATCGCCGCCCGCGCCCACCGCGTCCTCACCATCCGCGACGGCCGCATCGAAAAAGACGAGCGGTTGAGGTAATTAGCAATCAGCCTCGCCCTTACGTACATTGATCTGTTTTGTCCTCTGTTATTTATCTTAATCTTGGTTTCTGATTCTAAACAAAATAATTATCTTGCCAATAACAAACCACTGCAAACCGCCAACGATAATTCCAACAATTCCGGGAATGAAAACAATACAAATAACCGACGCTGTATAATGAGACATTTTAGTTAAGAGCCAGGGCCACAATTGCTGCGATAGTGTGACTCCAATCATAAAAATATGGATTCCCGGCACGAGTAGATAAATAATATAAACGTCATCGTAAGGAGTTTTCGGAATAAATATGCCCGTCGGGTATAAAGCAATTGCTACAAAAATTATTGTGGTATGAATTACGACGAGTTTAATGGGTAGCGATAATCGCCAAAACCAATTGACAAGTTTTCCAACTCGTTCCTTCATATTTAAACGAAAGGGCCTAACTACTTTTAACAACAACGTCGTTGATAATACACCAATTTTGGTATTACCAACGACGTTTTTTTGCGGAAGCCTGCGCGAGAGAAAGGGCTTGACAGTCACCCCTGAGCGTTAAACCTATTAAGAGCGAGAGGGTCGCAATAATAGACCATTTTGAACGCTATTCCTTCCCGGAAACACCACGTCGATTTCGGAAGACAACGCCAGATCGAGAAATCCGCGCCGTTTTGGGAAAGTTAAGCCAATCGGGAAAACCACGCCATATCGGGAAAATTGGTATTTCAATTGGCCTGGCAACCTGCTACCTTGATGCGGGAGCAATTTGAAATGCGGAATGCTAGGTGTAAATGTATGAACGCGGAACGACAGACTTTGGACATTGGACGGTTGACTTTGGATACCGCGTGTTCCACCGAACATCAGCACCGTCCAAAACGATGTTTCAAGGTAACTAGTCTATCTATTACACTTACGGATTTTGTCACAATGTGGCTTATTTTTTTCGAAAAACCCGAAACAGAGCCAAAAAACGCTCGTAACTCCAATGAAAATGGTGGGTTACGGTGTTCCACCTTAGGGTGGTACAAGAGTGACACAACCGGCGCAAAAAAATTGGAACACTTGGAACGCGTGGAACACGTGGAACACTTTGAACACTTGGAACAGTACTTGTTTTCGGCCGGTATGCAACATCTGCCAAATTTCGTGAAGCGTTTTTTAGGAGATATGACTGTGCGAATGGCTGCCCAACGTCTGTTCGTCGCATTTGGTAAACTGTTTGTTATTACGAACGTATAATAATTAATTATTTCGCCGATCAAGGATGAATTTTTCTGAAACATTAAAACTTGCACTTGCAGCGATCTGGGCGCATAAGCTCCGATCGTTCCTCACGCTGTTGGGGATGATAATCGGTGTGACGGCTTTTATGGTCGTTCTGTCGGTACTTCAAGGCTTCAATTCCTACATCGATGAGAAGATCGCCGGCGTCGGGTCAAACTCTTTTTCCATCCAGCGTTTTAATTTCGAAGATTTTAAAGACAGCGACACAATTGCCGCTGCCCAGCGCAAGAATAAGGAGTTTACACTCGAGGACATAGAATTTATTCGTGCCAGAATGCAGGTCATTGATAAGATCGGAGTTAAGTCGGGCGGCAATCGCAAGACCGTCAAAGCCGGATCAAATTTGATGGATGACGTCACCGTCGATGGAGCCGAGCCTATAATTCGCGAGATCGAAAAAGTTGATGTCGCTGAAGGGCGCTATTTCACTGACGCCGAAAACGATAATACGATGCGGGTCGCTTATATCGGGCGTGATGTTGCCGACAAGCTGTTTCCGCAGGGCAACGCGGTCGGCCAGGAGTTTATTATCGACGGAATTCCTTACAGGGTTCTTGGGATCGCGACGACAAAAGGAACGATCTTTGGTATTCCGCAGGATGCTTTTGTGCAGCTGCCGTTAAAAACCTACGGTGCGAACTTCGGCGGCTTTCGGGGCTCGCGCTATCTTTATTTTGTCGCGACGGCGCCGTCGGACAAGTTATTCAAAGACGCGGTCGAAGAAGCTCGTTTGATAATGCGAACACGCAGGCAGGTGCCGTTCGGTGAAAGGGATACGTTCGGTATTCTCACGCCCGACGCGATCACGGGCCTTCGTGACAGCATTTTGGGTACGACTTTCATTGTTATACTTGCCGTTCCGGCGATAGCTCTGCTGGTCGGTGCGATCGTTATTATGAATATAATGCTTGTTGCCGTAACCGAGCGGACCAAAGAGATAGGCATTCGAAAAAGCCTCGGAGCGCGTCAGGCTGACATTTTGAAGCAATTTTTGGTGGAAGCCGCGACAATGGCTGTTATTGGTGGCGTCATCGGGTTGATACTAGCTAAACTGATCGGTTTTATCGTCACGGCATTGTTCATTAAGACGGTGATTCCGTGGTATGCGGCGGTTATCGCGATCGGTGTTTCCGGTATCGTTGGAATTTTGGCCGGCCTGTTTCCGGCTTGGAAAGCCGCAAGATTGGATCCGATCGAGGCTCTGCGTGCGGATTAGGCGATGAAAATTTTAAGCGGACCTTTTTTCGAGAATCTCAAAATGGCGATGGGAACACTGCGCGGCAATAAGCTGCGTTCGTTTCTGACCATCATTGGCGTTGTCGTTGGCGTCATCACGGTAATGCTGATCTCGTCGATCATCAGCGGCATAAATGTCTCGGTTGAAAAGCAGGTTGAATCGTTCGGCACCCGTTCTATCTTTCTGAAAAAGAGCAATATTGGTTTTTCGAGTGGGCGGCGTACCCAGGAAGAGCGAATGCGCAAGCCGCTGACAACAGAGGATTCTGAGGCAATCAAGGGCCTCAAATCAATAGAAACTGCGGTCCCGTTTCTCGATGTCTCAAACGATTTTTGGGGCAGCAAGATATTGATCACCGGCAAGAACGGCAAGACTTCGACTGCTGTTAAACTTCAGGGCACTCTGCCGGACGTTGAGAAAACAACCCGGGAAATATTGCTGGATGGTCGTTGGTTCTCTAAAAGCGAAAGTGATGAAAAAGAAAATGTCTGTTTGATCGGATCTACGGTTGTCGAAAGCTATTTTCCATACGGAAGACCGATCGGTGAGACTCTTGACATAGGTGGAAACCAGTTTCGCATTATCGGTGTCCTGCAGAAACGTGAACAGCTCTTTGGCGGCGGCGGCGGCAATAATGATCAGAGCAATGTGATCTATATGCCGATGGGGGCCGCTCTAAAACTAAAGCCAAATGCGGATGACCTTTTTATTCTCGCGGTCGCTCGCGAAGGACAGCTCGTCACGGCGAAGGACGACGTTCAAGATCTGCTCCGCATTCGCCGGCAGGTGCCATACGATCAGCCGAACAATTTTTCAATGGAGACCGCCGCCAGCTTGATAGAGCAGTTTCAGTCGATCACCGCCGGCGTCGCCATCGCCATGGTCGTAATTTCGTCTATCGGCCTAATGATCGGCGGGATCGGCGTGATGAACATCATGCTCGTTTCCGTGACGGAACGGACGCGAGAGATCGGCATTAGAAAGGCGGTCGGGGCAAAAAAAAGCGATATCTTGCTGCAATTTTTGATCGAGGCGGCAACGCTGACGGGATTTGGCGGGCTGCTCGGCCTTCTCATCGGCTGGCTGCTCACGCTTTTGGTTAAGGTTTTCCTGCCGTCTTATGTTCCCTGGTGGGCTCCGGTGGCCGGCTTTTTTGCAAGCGTCGGCATAGGTATTATTTTTGGGCTGTTTCCGGCATGGAAAGCAGCCCGTCTCGATCCGATAGAATCGCTTAGATATGAATGAACTATTACGGTCAGCTAATGAATCCGGGGAACAACGCGGCCATCGCAATTCCGAGAAAGGCTAGCAATACATATACCGCCAGCGCCGCACTCCAAGCGGTTGTTCCGGTCACCCTTTCACCTGTGTTTTTTAGCCCTGTGGCTAGCATCCAGATCCAATAAAACTGGAGTAGGCTGAATGACCCGAGCAAAGTAAACAGGACCGGATGTTCAGCGGATGTGACAAGGAAATTCAGGTTATCCTGTATCAAAGTTTGTTGGCCAAGGATCGGATGAATATCCGTCGGGTCCTTTATAAAAAGGAGAATCGTGTTGAGCAAAAACCGGATGACAGAAACAGGGAAACTGGCATATACAACGCCCGAAAATGCCTGCCAAAAATTGATCTTGCCGCCCATAGCCATCGCAAAAAGCAAAAAGATGAGCGCAAGAAAGGCATACCCAAAGACGGAGGCGGCAAATCCGGAAACGGCCTGTCCGCCTTTGGCGACCGGATCTTTGGCCTCGGCAAGTGCTTTCTCGCGGCCTTCCTCGACCCCTTTTTTGGCTTCATCGTTGTTGCTCACCAAGGGCATTTCAAGCGTCTTATCCGTAGTAAAATTAATGATGCGGTCCGGTCCAAGCCGCGAGAAAAAGAGGTTCGTATATGTCGCTGACAGTATTGACATTATTAAGGCTGCGACCAACCAACGCGGATGGCGGCGCAGGTTCTTAAACACATCCGCCGGAGCAAAAAAGATATTTCCGAGTGTGCTCCCGGTGGACATTTTCTCCGCACCTTCTTCGTCCGGCTTATCAATAAAGCTAAGTCCGATTATCAGGCCACCGAAGAGAATGAGTATTACGCCGGTCGAAGTAAGCCCCGGCATGAGCTTAGTAATGCTTAATATGCAGATTAAAAAACCAACTGCTGCGACAATAATTCCCGCTAAACGATTCATATTTTCCTCTTAGAGACTAGTGTTAGAAATAGAATGAAATTACGGCGAACATCATATCATTTTTCACGATCGTAATGTGTTTTGATCGTACCCGGCCACACGAATACAGGCTGCAAAATGACCGTTTGTGATCTCACGCAACTCAGGATCAATGCTCGAACATTCATCGATCGCTATCGGACAGCGCGTGCGAAACCGGCATCCGGACGGCGGGTTGATCGGCGTCGGAACGTCGCCTTTCAGCACAATTCTTTCACGCTTTTGTTTCGGGTCAGGAATGGGTATCGCCGACAATAAAGCCTTAGTATATGGGTGCAGCGGCAATGCGTATAATTCCCCCGCGTCGCATATCTCGACGATCTTGCCTAGGTACATCACAGCAACGCGATCGGAGATGTGTTCGACAACGGCCAATCCGTGCGAGATGAATAAATACGTCAGGCCAAATTCATCCTGCAGCTCTTGCAGCAAATTGACGACCTGTGCCTGAACCGACACGTCTAAAGCCGAAACCGGTTCATCACAAATTATCAATTTCGGATTCAATGCCAAAGCTCTTGCAATGCCGATCCGTTGGCGCTGGCCGCCGGAAAACTCGTGGGGATAGCGGTCAGCATATTTTGGATCAAGCCCGACTTTTTGCAGCAGATCGGCAACGCGTTCGTTCTGTTCGGATCTGGCGCCGATGTTATGTATCTTGAGCGGCTCGGCGACGATCTTTCTTATACTCAGACGCGGATTCAGGCTGGCGTAAGGGTCCTGAAAAATAATCTGCATCTCCCGGCGAAGTGCCTGCATTTTATTGTTGTCAAGGCCGATGATATTTTCGCCCTCAAACAGAACTTCCCCGCTGGTCGGTTCAATTAGTCTTAAAAGACATCTGCCGACCGTCGATTTGCCGCAGCCTGATTCACCGACAAGCCCCAGTGTTTCACCCTGCGCTAGATGAAACGAAACATCATCGACCGCCTGCACAACGTCATCGCTGTTATCGACGGGAAAATGTTTGACGAGGTGCCGAACATCGAGAAGAATTGTTTGCTGAGTTTTAGTTGCGGAGTTTTCCATCAAATCTAAATTACTCTGATCCTACTGCCAAGCTTGCCGCCAGGGTGCGTTCCTTACCGATCTCGAATTTCTTTGTCTCGTCGTATAACACACACCGCACCTTAACGTCATTTGGCATTTGAGTCAGAGGTATTTCTCCCTCGGTACAAATTTCCATTCGATGCTCGCAACGCGGTGCGAAATGACAGCCGAACGGCAATGCGGTTGGGCTTGGCACTGTGCCTTCGATAGTTTGGAGGCGGACAGCTTTTGCGGCACCAGCATCTGTCAGCTTTGGGACCGAACGGAGCAAGCCGCGCGTATATGGATGTTTGGGGTTGGCGAATAATTCGTCAACACCTGATTCCTCTACGATCTTGCCGGTGTACATTACGCAAACGCGATCAGCGACTTCGGCAACTACACCGAGGTCGTGAGTAATAAGCAAAACGGCCAGTTTACGAGTGCGGCGCAGTTCATCCAATAGTTCAAGTATCTGTGCCTGAATGGTTACATCTAAAGCAGTTGTGGGTTCGTCAGCAATGAGTAATTCCGGATCGCACGCGAGAGCCATTGCGATCATTACACGCTGACGCATACCGCCCGAAAGCTGATGTGGGTAATCGGAAACGCGGCGTTCCGGCGAAGGGATCGAGACCTCTTTCATCGCTTCGATCGCTGAAGCCCAAGCCTGTTTTTTATCCAGCTTTCGATGCAGCCGCAACGCTTCCGCGATCTGTTCACCGACGGTAAAAACAGGATTGAGCGACGTCATCGGGTCCTGAAAGATCATCGCGATGTCGTTGCCGCGAATTTCGCGAAGACGTTCCGCAGATGCGGTCGTCAGTTCCTCGCC
>JBKJJR010000101.1:0-5996 GCA_046597835.1 Pyrinomonadaceae bacterium | reverse complement strand
ATGCGCTCTTTGTCGAGCGTGAACGTCGCACCTTTTTTGAACTTCGCCAACACGCCGCCGCCAAAACTGATGCTTTCAAAAAGCACGGCCTCGATCCGGGCGACCTGCTTATCCTTTTCGTCGATCCACATCACACCGGCAGTTTTGCCAAAGAATTTGATGACGCTGGTCGCGTTTTTTGTATCGAATTCCGGATTTGGCTCAAAGTCGAAAACCACACAGTCGCGTCCGCGAAATCGCTCGCGCCGCGGATTGAGCAGTTTCGATGCCCGCAAAACTTCGGCGATCGAGATGCGGCGGCTGTCCTCGGATGGTGCACCTTTCGCATCAAGTTTGCCGGTTCGTGCTTCATCCTTGGCGATCCTTTTTTCGATGTCGGCGACTTGTTTAGCGGCGTCTTTATCGGCCTCGGCACGCTCCTTTTCGTTCAGCGGCCGGCCGTTCTTTTCGATGAAACGCTTGATGCGATAGCCTTTGTAAAACGATAGCTGATTGGTCTCGGACTCCTTTTCCCGAAGAACGCCATCCTTGCCAAGCTCGAGCATTATGGTCTTTTGGTTGAAAGAATATGTATCGAGCAGCGAGTCAACCTTGTCCTCGTTAGCCTGCAGCTCTTTGAAAATAGAAGGAATGTCCGGCAGAGGTTCGTTCGACGCTACAGGGAAGTCGAATACGGAACGCGGTATTGCGGGATCGATCTTCACGTCGTTGAGCCGGATCTCGTAAGCTTGATCGGCGATCGTGACGCGAGATGTAAATGACTGTTTAATGCCGTTCACATCTCGATAGTCGCTGTAATCAGTCGTTTCGATCTGATCGCCGTTCGGAATTTCATCGCGTAACAATAAGCCGGACGCTGCGTCGAAATATAGCTTTATCACAACACCTTTAGGATTTGTAATGATCACGCCGTTCGCATTTTTGCCGTCAATGATTGATTGGCCACGGGATGTGAGTTTCGATTTATCGTTCTTATAGTTGAGCCAGAGATTGTTGCGAAATGCCGCTTTTGCCTGCAGGTTGTTGCTGGCGTTTCCCGTTAAAGTCTGAAGCCCGTCGCGTGAATTGCGCGCCCACGCTGAGCGGCCGTTAGAGCCCGTCTCGATCTCAAAACCGTCGAGATCAAAGCTGACATTAAATAGATTTGGCTGCGACGATTGAAAGAAATATTTGCCGCGCGCATTGTCGCTGAGGCGTGTAATTCGACCGGTTTTTGATACGGATCGAACAGATCGCAAGGCCTTCGCTCCGCCAAGCGACTTTTCCGCTTGTTTCAATATCTTTGAGGGCGATTGGGCCGAAGCGGTGATCCCCAAAGCAGCAAAGCAAAACAAAATGAATGCAGGCTTAAATATATTCATAAACGGCTAGATGTGGCAATCGATTTCCTTGGTTGGTATAATTGCTGAACTTAGGACTAACACTTTACTCAGACTAATAAAACTATGAAATGGTTGGCAATGTCGGTTCTTTCAACTCTATTCTTTCTGGCTATTTGTATCAACGGCCTTGGGCAGACGATCGCCGCCGATCTGGTAATTACGAACGCCAACATCCGCACAATGGATGCAAAACGAACGGTCGCCCGGTCAATTGCAGTGTTAAACGGCAAAATCATCGCGATCGGCTTGGACGCTGATACCAAATCGCTGATCGGAGTTAAGACACGCGTTATCGATGCCAAAGGAAAGCTTGTCCTGCCGGGATTTAACGATGCACATGTGCATTTTATGGAGACCGGCAATCAACTCTCGTCGGTCGATTTGCGCAGCGCCAAAACGCCGCAGGAATTTGTTCAACGGATCAAAGCTTTCGCCGCAAAACTGCCAAAGGGCCGCTGGATACAAGGCGGGCAATGGGATCACGAAAACTGGACGCCGAACAATCTGCCGACGGCTGCGATGATCGATGCCGTAACGCCGGATAATCCTGTCTTTGTAAATCGTCTCGACGGCCACATGGCACTTGCGAACAGCCTCGCGATGAAGCTCGCAGGTGTTGATAAAAACACGCCCGAAGTTGCGGGCGGACTAATAGTTCGCGATACGAACGGCAGTCCGGCAGGCGTCTTCAAAGACGCCGCTCAGAATTATATCGAAAAGGCAATTCCTGATCCTTCATTTGAAGAAATGCTCGCTGGGGCGACAGCGGCAACGGAAGATGCGGCTTCATTTGGCGTGACAAGCATTCAGGATATGTCGGCGGGGAAGGCGATCGGTGTTTATCAGGAGTTGATGCGGCTCGGAAAACTAAAAACCCGCATTTTCGCATGCACGCCGCTTGCCGATTACACACGCTGGACAAACACGACCATCCATTATGCGTTTGGCGACGCAATGCTTCGCGTTGGTTGTCTCAAGGATTATGCCGACGGCAGTCTCGGCTCGACGACGGCATGGTTTTTTGAGCCTTACCTGGACGATCCGAGCAAAACGGGGCTGGCGATGGACATACCGACGATCGGAAAGAACGCGATCGCCGCCGACAAAGCCGGGCTGCAGGTAAATATTCATGCTATTGGTGATCGTGCCAACTCAGCCATCCTTGATATTTATGAGTCTGCGGCTTTGGCGAACGGCGAACGCGACCGTCGGTTTCGCATCGAGCACGCCCAGCATCTGCGTCAGCGAGACATTCTGCGTTTTGGCCGGTTAAAAGTGGTCGCCTCAATGCAGCCGTTTCACATCATTGACGACGGGCGCTGGGCATGGAAACGGCTTGACGAGAAACGGCTAAAAGGAACCTACGCATTTCGCAGTCTCCTCGACACCGGCTCTGTCCTGGTGTTCGGCTCAGATTCGCCGGTCGCTCCGTGGAACCCTTTATTCGGCATATACGCCGCCGTTACACGCCGCACGCTCGACGACAAGAACCCCAACGGCTGGATCCCCGAGCAAAAGATCACTGTTGACGAAGCCGTTCGCGCCTTTACCTACGGCTCTGCATACGCCGAATTTCAGGAGAACGTAAAAGGCACGTTAGAAGTCGGTAAACTTGCGGATATGGTGATTATTTCGGATGATATTTTTACGAACGACCCGGTTTTGATCGCGAAAGCGAAAGTGTTAATGACGATTATGAATGGAAAAGTTGTCTTTGATCCGGGTAAATAACCTTCGAGTGTACTCTGCGTCCTCAGCGGCCTCTGCGTTGAGAAAAGTTTTTTAACGCAGAGGCCGCAAAGTTTGCAGAGAATTGATTCGATGAAAGGAAATGAAATTATGAAAAAAATATTAATTATGACGAGTTTGATACTGGCATTCGCGACCGCGGCTTTTGCCCAAGAGGGAATGAAAGAAAAAGCTCAGCCAACCGAGGCCGACAAAACGGCGGCGATACCGTCGAACAGTTGGATGAAACGCGGGGCGGCGATCGGGAAGGCGGAAAAGGTTTCGCTGGACAAGGCGATGCTGGATCCGGCTAAGTTCGCGGGCAAGACCGTTTTGGTCGAAGGCATAATCGTGCGTTCGTGCAAGATGGAAGGCTGCTGGGCCGAGATGGCGTCGAAAAAAGACGCACCGAGCGTTCGCGTCAAGATGAAGGATCACGCCTTCTTCATCCCGTTGCAATCGGCGGGTGCTAAGGCACGAGCCGAAGGTGTTTTCCAAGTAAAAACGCTGAGCAAAGCAATGGTCGATCACATGATCGAAGAAGACGGCGCTAAATTCGCGAACCGCAACGCCGACGGCACCGTCACCGAAGTTTCCTTTGAAGCGAGCGGTATCGAGTTGAAGCAAGGGAAATAAGAATCAAATTGCAAACGAACGAAAACGCGAGACACACTGAATAAGTGTGTATCGCGTTTTCGCGGTTATCGCTAATGGTAAGTGTTAAAACCTCAATCTAGCCGAAAGCTGCACTTGTCTCGGGTCGCCGATACCCTGCCGCAGGTAGCCGTCAAAATTGAACAGGCTCGGAGCGGTCAACGCACTTTGATTACCCGGCAGAAATGACGAGTTGATATAGTTGTTGCTGTTGAATGTATTGAACATTTCGATCTGCGGAATAAACTCCACTCTATCGGTGATATTGAATACACGCGCCAAGCGCCAGTCGAACGAGTAAAACTGATTGTCCTTGCGCAGAGTGTTGCGGTTCGTCCTTGTCGGGCTTATTAGAGCCAGCGTGGAAGGGGTTGCGGGCTGTGCTGAGCGAGCCTGGATGCGCGGGGAAAGTTCAAGTTTCCACGGCAGTTCAAAATATCCGAAGAAATTGAATTTGTGCGGGATGTCCCGATCCGAAAGGGCGTAATCGAGACTCGGATTCAGCACGTCGAACGAGCGATCCGTAAACGGGTCGCGCTCATTTGAATCGTCATCCCTATCGCGAGACCAAACATAGTTCGCCTCCATCTGGAATCTGTCGCTGAACCGTTTTCTCAGGCCGACGGTTACGCCGTGATAAGCCGATTCGCCGATCGAGGTCGTGACAAACGTATCGCCGAGAAACGGAGCGAAAAAGCCGGTCCGGCCATAGTTTAAGAAGCGGGTCAAATTTGTGCCCTTTGAATAGGTGTAATCTAAATACAAAGCCCAGTCG
This sequence comes from Pyrinomonadaceae bacterium, assembly GCA_046597835.1. GTDB lineage: Bacteria > Acidobacteriota > Blastocatellia > Pyrinomonadales > Pyrinomonadaceae > OLB17. Next base: position 1,457 of record JBKJJR010000101.1, on the reverse strand, counting down.
GGAGCCAACTCTTGTTCCCAGCCGGCATTAAAGGTGTAAATGCGCGGATTTTTGTAGTCGCGGTCAAACACACGGACACCGCTGAAACACGGGAACGGATTTGTAACAGCACCGGACGTACACGAACTCGCCGAAGGAGTTACAAGTCCCGGCCACGGCGGCAAAATGGTCGGATTGGCAAACAGCCCGCCCGCGATCGTCTGCTGCTGAACACCGTTGGTCGTGATAGAACCGACTTGGCTTAACATGTTTTGACGGCCGTTGTAAACGCCGAAGCTTGACCGGATGACCGACCGTCCACTACCGGTTAAGTCCCAAGCGAAACCGATGCGCGGCTGAAACATATTCTTGTCGCTCGGCAGGGTGCCGTCGGACCTGAATCTCGGATCGTTCAGAAATATGCCGTAAGCGGTATCGGCGGGAGCAACTGTTACGTCCGGAAAGATCTGCGCTTCCCAACGCAGACCGTAATTCAGTGTGAAGTTTTTGGTTACCTGCCATCTGTCCTGCGCAAAGAGCGCGTAATCTTCGTTCTTAATATTCGAAGCACCGGCAGCATCTGTCGCGAGCCCTGTCGGACCGGCTCCTTGGAGAAACAGGAGCAGCGGCGTTGCAGATGTTTCCGTTCCGGGACACGTTTGCGACCCTGCAGTTATCCATGATCCGCCTGTGCAGAGCATCGCAGTTGGACCAAAGCCGCCTATACCAGCAGGCGAGGCGTAACGTAAAAATCCGTTTACACTGTCAAAAATGTAACGCCCTGTAAAGAACCCGCGAAATACCTGTTCGTTAACGCTATGCAGCCACTCACCGCCAACTTTGAAATTGTGGCTGCCTCGTACCAACGAGACGCTGTCGCGGATCTGCGTTCGCCAAAATGTTTCGTCAACACCCGGCTGCAGGAAGAACGGGTTGCCAAAGCGGAAGGTTGTTCCAAAACCCATTGCGGTATCGGCGGGTATATTTGAATTTGTTGCTCCGCGAGGACGTTCTTCACGCGAATATGTGAAGTGCGCCTCGTTCACCGTCGTCGGTGAAAATGTTGTGAACAGGTTAGCGTTGAAAACATTTATTTTCGACGGCCCTTCCGTTCCATTTGCTGATGTGCCGTAGGTGGGGACATCGAATGTTTGGTTTGTGTTCTTTGAATGATCAAAATTATACGAGGTGCTCAGTTTATTGTTCGCGTTGAGATTCGAATCGATCTTGCCGAGAAAGGCATAGTTCTCGACCTTGCGGTTGACGGGCAATCCTTCGTTCTCACCGCGCGATGATTGAATGAAATCGATCAAAGCTAACCGTTGGCAATCGGGACTTGCGATGATCAAAGGTTCGTTCGCCTGGATCGTGGGATGATCTATCGAGCAAGGCGTTCCGATCGGGTCGCTCAGATTTGGCCGCGTAAGATTGTCCTTGACCCCCTCGAACGCAAAGAAGAAAAAAGCCTTGTCGCGTTT
>JBKJJR010000318.1:0-3361 GCA_046597835.1 Pyrinomonadaceae bacterium | reverse complement strand
TATGCCGTCAAACCGTCTTTTTTCGTAATGCTCTGGGAACGGTCGTAAAAATCAGTCTTTATCGGCCCCGGCTCGATGATCTTTACCTTTATACCGAAGTCTTTGACCTCGTATTGCAGAGCCTCGCTAAATCCTTCGAGAGCCCATTTTGACGCGTGATAAATGCTGTAAAGCGGAAACGTGATGCGGCCGCCCATCGACGCGACGTTCACAATGATACCGCGTTTTTGCTCACGAAAAATGGGAAGGATCTCGCGGCAGACGTTCATCACGCCATAGACGTTCGTTTGCATCTGGCGGTCGATCTGTTCCGGAGTCGCCGCCTCGAAGGGGCCGACAACGGCAAAGCCCGCGTTATTAACAACCACGTCGATGCGGCCAAATTTCTCCAGCGTTGCCGCTATCGCCGACCTGATCGAATCGACATCAGTAACGTCGAGGCGAAAACATTCCACGTCCACGATCTTCTGCAGATCGTCTGCGTCTTCGAGTTTCCGCATAGTTGCGGCAACTTTCCAGTCTTTTGTCTGAAAGAGCCTTGCCGTGTGAAGCCCGATGCCGCTCGACGCGCCTGTAATAAGGACGACTTTGTTCATGAATCTTAATTTAACGCAAAGATGCCAAGTCGCAAAGACGCAAAGGAAGGAGCAGTCTTATTAAGATCTCTTTGCGTCTTCGCGTCTCTGCCACTTTGCGTTGATATGTCCTATAATCGGATCTATGAAGTTCCTTCATATCGCTGATGTGCATCTGGGATGCACGCGGTATCAGTTGGCCGAGAGCCCGCGTGATTTTTTTGATGCGTGGATCGACGTGCTGAAGAAATATGCTATTGGCGAAAAGGTGGATTTCGTTTTAATGTGCGGCGATTTCTTTCACAAACGCGCAGTGCCGCCCGAGACGATGAACTATGCCGTCGAAGGCCTGACGATGATGCGCGACGCCGGCATTCCGGTCATATGCATCGAGGGCAATCACGATCAAAAACATAATGACAGCCAATTTAGCTGGCTGCGCTCATTATCGAGTTGGGGACTCGTCAAGCTGCTCGAACCGGTTTCCGAAAAAGCCAGTATCAGTTATGAGTCGTGGGATGAGACTCTAAAAAAAGGCGGCTTTATCGATATTGGACGGGCGAGGATTTTTGGTTCGGACTGGTACGGAGCGTCGGGCAATTGGGCGATCCCGATGTTGACGGAATCGATAAAGGCCAACCGACGCGAAGGTGCGTTTCACATCTTGATGCTCCACACAGATGTCGAAGGCCACGAGGCACATCCGATCCCGGCTCTCTCAATGAGCGCGTTGAAGGAACTAAAATCTGCCGTAGAATATGTCGGCCTTGGCCACACTCACAAGCATTACGAAATCGATAATTGGGCGTTCAACCCGGGTTCGATCGAGATAACTAACATCAGTGAGTTTCGCGATACGCGCGGAGTGTTCGTCGTGGACGTCGATGACCAAAATAATGTCGAAGCTCGGCATATCGAGGACTATCATTTTCGGCCGTTTCAGCAGTTAGCGTTTCCGGTAACGGGTTATGCGGATCCAAAAACCATCACCGATGAGGTGTTGGACATGATACGAACACAGGCCCGCGTCGCCGAATCGGACAGGCCGCAGCCGATCATCGAGCTCACGTTTCGCGGGCAGCTCGGGTTTCCGAATTCCCTACTCGAGATGCAAAAGATCCGCGAAGAAACAATGCGGATCACCGGCGCCCTCCACGTCCGCATGAAAAATCACACCGTGCCCGCAGATTATCTCGACGCCCCGAACGAGGAGGCCGACGACGAAAGCCGCGAACGCCTCGAACGTCGCGTCATCGAGGATCTGATCGTGCGGGACAACCGCTATAAGGCGCGGAGCGACGAAATTTCCGACGCGGTCATCGGAGCCAAGCGGATGGCCCTCAGCGATGACGAGCCTCAAAAGATAGCCGAATTCATTGCACAAAAAACATGTCCGAAGCTCTAGAAAAAGTCGCCGGCATCAAACATTTGCCGATCTTCCCGCTGCCGCTCGTTATGCTGCCGAACGAGTTGCTGCCGCTGCACATTTTTGAGGATCGCTATCGGCAGATGCTGAAAGATGTTGAGAAGGAAGGCAATTTTTTTGGAGTTGCTCTTTTCGATCCGCAAGAATCGTTCGTCGAGAAACCAGCAGCCGGAACCGTCGGCTGCGTTGCCGAGATACGGGAATCCGAGATGCTCCCGGATGGGCGGTCGAACATTTTGGCGCTCGGTATCGTCCGCTTTCGAGTGATCGATTACGTTGAAGCCGGTGAGCCCTATTTGGTGGCTGATGTCGAGTTTTTTGAGGACGAAAAGGAAGATGCAATAGAACTCGATCCGTTGGCAGATGTAGTTTTTGCCCTGTTTCAACGAATGGCAAAAGCAGCGTTGAAGATGAGCGGAAGCCGCGGCACGCTTCCCGAAATTCAACAAAGTGATCCCGAAGCCCTCTCATTTCTTATCACCGCCGCTTTCAATTTTGAAAACAATAAGAAATACCGTCTGCTTGAAATGACCTCGACCTTTGAACGTTTGAGTGAACTCAAAGAAGTATTGGATACAGCAGTCGTCCGGCTTGAGACAAGCGCCGAAATTCAGACCGTTTCACGGTCGAACGGCCATAGCAAAACGAAAATAGATCTTTAGTTGCTTAGAGAATTTCTAAAAAAGTCGATCAGTCGCTGGTCGTATGCCTCTGACTGTTCCATCGAGGCATTTATGATGCCATAACCCGAAGGACTTAAGTCTAATTTGCTCTGTATTTTGTTGCTTGCCGGAAAGCACTTATTCAATTTCGAAGTCGATTCCTGGAAGTCCGGTGCGTCGATGCCCGCCAATAGAAGTATGTCTCGATTTTCGATCTTTCGAGCGGTCTCGCAAACGGTTTCACGTTGATAGCAACCGTCGAAATAATAGAACCGTGTCCCGAGTTGAGCCAAGCTTGTTGTCACAAAACTCGCGAACGGGAACCGCTTTCCGACAGATTGTCGGACGATGCCGTTTGAATCTTGCGGGGCCGAATCAATTGCGATCGCCTTAATGCTATTATCTTTTGCAGCGGTGGAGATCGCGGCCATCGCTCCCATTTCAACGCCAAAGACTCCGAGATTCGGGCCAACCAATGCGGTCTGATTCGGCGTCCTAAGACTGCGGAGGAACTCGACCGCGGAAAGCGTGTCTTCAGCTTCGCAGCCGCCAAACGAGGCATTTTTGATCGGCGGATTTTCGCCATGGGCACGTTGATCCGGCATCAGAACCGTAAAATTCGTAGATTCATTGAGTTTGACGCCGAGATTTAGAACATACGACCGGTCAGCGCCGAATTTGTGCAGCAGGATAACAGC
>JBKJJR010000326.1:0-4405 GCA_046597835.1 Pyrinomonadaceae bacterium | reverse complement strand
CCGGAGTGGATGAAAGACGCGGGCGTCGAGCCGAGCGAAGGTTCTGTCACCAACATCGAAGACGTTGCTAATGCGTGCAAAAACGTGTCTGCGATCTTTCATCTTGCGGGCAAAGTCTCGCGAGATAATGAAGATGCGATGTCAATGAATAATGTTCATCTCGCGGGTACACGGATCCTTTGCGAAGCGGCGACAGAAGCTGGCGCCCAGACGATGATCCTCGCATCGTCGAGCGGGACGATCGCCGTCAGCGAAGACGAGCAGATGTTCGACGAGACATTTCCGCAGCCGGTCGATGTGTTCTCGCGTTGGGCGTATTATGCTTCGAAATACTATCAGGAACGAGCCGCGCTGGAGAATTTCAACGGCAAGGGCCAGCGGCTGGTGATATTAAATCCGTCGCTGCTGCTCGGTCCGGGCGACGAACGGCTCAGTTCCACCAAGCCCGTCCTCGATTTCCTTGCGAGAAAAATCCCTTACTCGCCCGGCGGCGGCATTAATTTTGTAGATGCACGCGATGCGGCGGCGGCGTTCATTTCTGCCTTAGAGAAAGGAAAGCATCAGGAGAAATACCTGCTCGGTGCCGCGAATATGACATTCGAACAGTTTTTCGGGCGCCTCGAAAGGCTGAGCGGCGTTTCGGCGCCTGCGCTGAAAGTTCCAAAGCGTCTTGCGATGGCAGGTTCGAGCTTTATCAGTTCGGTCTATAAGAATTGGGGCAAGGCGTCGCCCGTCGCTCCGAACGAGGTCGAGCAGGCCGAGTATTTTTGGTATTTCGATTCGTCAAAGGCCGTCGAGCAATTGGGCTTCGCTCCCCGCGACCCACAGGAAACGCTGCAAGATACGCTGCAATACATTCGTGAGCATTTCCTCGGTGAAGGTATTTTTTGATCGTGTACGCCACGAATGCGCGAAATACGACGTGTTAAATGAAATTTCTTATTTCGGACATTCGTGGCGAAATTTCTAACACGCCTGCATCAAAAGCAGTACGATGATAAACATCACCACTCCGCCGCCCAATAGATAAGTTATGATTCCCGCGCCAGCCAATTTTCCCAATGCCATTTTTTTCTCCTTTTGTTCTGCTAACCGTTATCGAGAATATGAACTTTGCACATCCTTTTCGGTCGGCTGGCGGACAATTGTCAAACTTCGCGATACATGACCCTGTACACTCTTTAAAAGTCGTAACGCCTGTAATACATTTACACGGTTAACAGGCGTTAGAGTTTAATACAAGGATGTCTTACTGAACGTCGGTGACTTCTATGATCGGGGCTGGATTGTGGAAAACAAGATCACGTTGGTTGGCGAACACGTTCGCTCCGTCTGCAAGGAACACTTCAGCACTTTCACGGTCGATGGGCCGCGAGAAGAGGTAGCCCTGGCCGCTTTTACATCCGAGTGTGCGGAGTTTTTCCAGATGTGAGGCGGTTTCTATTCCCTCTGCGACGACCTCGATGTTGAGGTTTTCACCAAGCATTAGTATGGTTTTTACGATAGATCGGCTCTTTTCGTTCTCGTCCATTATATTGATGAATGAGCGGTCGATCTTGAGCCGGTCAAACGGAAAGCGCTGAAGGTAGCTGAGGCTCGAATAGCCCGTCCCGAAATCATCGGTCGAAAGCGAGACGCCGAGCTGGTCAAGTTCGGAGAGGATCTTGAGCGATTTTTCGCTGTGTTCCATGACGGTTGTTTCCGTCACTTCTAGCTTGAGTTGATTGGAATTGAGGCCGGTTTCGGATAAAACTTGCTTGACCTGAGCGGTGAGTGTCGGGTGCATCAATTGCTTGGCGGACAGATTTACGCTGATCGACAGCGGAAGGTTAAATCGGCGCTGCCATTCGGCAGTTTGGCGGCATGCCTCATCGAGTATCCATTTGCCGATCTGGATGATGAGGCCGGTTTCTTCGGCGACGTGAACGAACTCATTCGGCTCGACCAGTCCGTGGAGCGGATGCCGCCAACGTATCAACGCTTCAAATTCATAAGCGTAGCCGGTTGCGAGATCGACGATCGGTTGATAGAGGACTTCAAATTCGTTGCGTTCCACGGCGTGGCGGAGGTCGGTTTCGACCTGGAGCAGGTTCATATTCTGAACGTGCATTTTGCGGTCAAATATTTCGTAGCGGGCCTTGCCTGATTCTTTAGCGCGATACATCGCAGCGTCGGCGTCACGCAGAAAATCCTCGGCCTTTCGCGACATGCTTCCGGACACGATGATCCCGATGCTGGCACTGGTAAACACCTCGTAGTTGTCGATCTTGAATGGTTCCGAGATCTTAGATTGCAAGCGCTCAGCAACATTTATGACTTCAGGTGTGTCACCGCTGCGGTTGAGGAGTATCACAAATTCATCGCCGCCGAGCCGTGCAACGACGTCGCCGGGGCGGACACATGCTTTCAGTTTCTCGGCGATCGCGATGAGCAATTTATCGCCAACTGCATGGCCGAGGCTGTCATTGATCACCTTGAAGCGGTCGAGGTCGAGGAACAGAACTGCGAACTTCGCATAATTATTACCCTCGGCACGCTCGACCGCCTGGCGAAGGTGATTCATGAACTGCACGCGATTCGGAAGGTCAGTGAGCGTGTCATGGAGAGCGTAATACCGCAGCTTTTCTTCGGCAAGGTTGCGTTCCGTAATGTCGCGAAAACAAGCGACACGGCCTATCGCTTTGCCTTCTAATAGTTGAGGCTGAGAGCAGCGCTCAATGATGCGTCCGTCCTTTAGTTCGAGCATTTCAGTAACGGTAGCGAGCGGATCAATGTATGCCTCGTCGAGCTTTTGAATGAAGTCTTCACGATTTTTCAATTGAGCTGCGACTAGCTCTACCAGTTTTTTGCCGTCTTTGCTGATGAGGAGGTTGTTATCGACATTCCACATCTCGACGAACTTTCGGTTGCAGGTAACGATCTCTTGCCGATCGAGGCTCATTACAACGATCCCGTCGGCGGTAGATTCAAATGTGGATTCAAAGAGTGACAGGGCATTACGCAATTTGTTTTCGGCTTGGCGACGTTCAGTTATGTCTCGGGCGATACCCTGAACCGCTATTGGCTCGCCATCCTTCATGATGACGCTGCTATTGACCTCAAGGGAGATACGTTCCCCGCCTTTGGTAATGCAATCGATCTCATACACGGTTTGGCCGGCTGTACCGATGGTCTTTTCGGACAATTTCTCCTGAACAAGCTCAAGATGTTCGGGTGCCGTTATGTCCTTCATGTTCAGCTTTAAGGCCTCAGCGAGCGTGTAGCCGAAGAGCTTTTGAGCTGCCTGATTTATCGAAATGTAATTTCCCTTGAGATCATGAACATAGATAATGTCATTTGCGTTTTCAAACAACTGGCGGTAACGCGACTCGCTTACTTTCAAAGCGTCGGTTATCTCTTTTCGCTCGGTGACGTCGATGATAACGCCTTGCCAGCAAAGTGGCTTGCCGTCTTTGTCCCGGATAAAACAGCTCCTGTCGCGGATCCACAGCACGCGTCCGTCGAGACAGATCACGCGGTATTCAAAATCGATGCTTTCGCCCCGCTGCATAGCCAGACGGGTGCCATTGAGGACGATTTCCCGGTCTTCAGGATGTATGACATGATCCCAGATCTCGCTGTCTGTGAGCCAGTCTTTCAATGGGTAGCCGAAAACTTCGAATGTTGGGCTGATGTAGATCGGTGTATGCGGAGGTGTCGGTTCCACCGCGTAGAACATCACTGGCAGGTTCTCAATAAAGCTTTGAAATATGCCGCGATCAGCAGGCTGGCCGTTTTTATCAGGCGTGGGTCCGGTGTCGGAGCGAACGGAGCGTTGGCTCAGAGGGGTCGATCCTGGATTTGAGACAGAAGTAGATTTCTTTGCCATAGCGAGGCTATCTGCGAGATGATGACTACACGAGATCTGCGGCTGGTTTTATTGGCTTTGGATCAGGAAGATCCACTGGGGAAATATAGAGGAGTAGCACAAGTGCAATATCTCCATCGATAATAATAGCACTTGTAGTCCCCTTTTGCCTATCTTTTTTTGAGGGCTTTTTGCATCGGGCTAAAAAGGAATAAACTGTTAGCGGCAAATAAACTTTATGAAAAAACTTACCTCGTTACTTTTATGTTTTGCATTTTCGATGGCAGCTAACGCTCAGACGATGCCGAAAGATGCTGATGCTAAACTGTGGGCAAAAGCTCTCGCTGTACATCGAAAAGCGATCATCGTCGATGGCCACAACGATATTGTGTCGCCGATGACGGATGACGATTTTGATCTGGGAACGTCCGGTTTTGGCAAGATCCACCCAACGGACGGCACTCCATATCATACTGATATTGCACGGTTTAAGGCTGGCGGTGTGACGGGCGAGTTTTTTGCGATCTATGTCGGCGGCGAAACATGGAAAGCCGGGCG
>JBKJJR010000131.1:0-5603 GCA_046597835.1 Pyrinomonadaceae bacterium | reverse complement strand
ATCATCGCAGCTTTATCGGTTCGGCCTGTTCCGCCAAGGTTAAAGCCCTTGTCCCAATAATTGTCTTCGGTCCACTGCGCATCGCGCGTCTTCCATGCCTCCCATCCCGACTTTTCGAGCGTCATAAGGGTTTCTTTGGTAGGCGCAGCGGCAACCGGTTTAGCGGCTGCATTAGCATTTGCAGTGGCCACATTTTTTGCCACAGGTTTATTGTCGGCGGTCCCTCCGCACCCGGCCAATAATGCAGCGGCCATCATTAGTTGACTTAACACACGGATTCTTTTCATAAATTTTCTCCAAATTGACTTATCTAATGTTCCCAAAATCAACCGAATGCCAATTACTAATCCATTCGGGTACTTCCAATTATCTTTTATTTCACACGACAGATTACACCATCACTATACAGTGTAAAGAACCGATTTGGCTGTATATTCAAAATATTTCGTTTGGAAGGCAAAAAAAGCCGAGGCGACGAGCCCCGGCTCAGATCAGTAAAACACTGCAAATTAACCAGCGGGTATGTTCATGCCAAAAGACCACTTCCACGTATCGCCGTCCTTAACATAAATCGACGTGCCCCAAATTGGCGGAACCTTTTGACCAAAGCACGTGCCATCAGCGCCACCCTTAAAGGTGAGGATGCCGACTGTAGGCGAGAGCATCGTGCCCACGGCGTCGCCTACGCTGACGCTCTTTACCTGGCATCCGGTCGCGGTCCAATCTTTGATCGCGTCGGCCTTAGTTGGCAGAAACGTGCCGAATATATTTATAAACGAAATATCCTTTGCCGTTAGTTCTTCGATCTTTTTGCGATCGTGATCCTTCCATGCTTCCCAGACGGCTTTTTCCATCGTGAGCATCGGATCGGTGTTTTCATCCCGAGCAGCGGATCTGATTTCTTCCTTTTTAGGAATCTCGGTCTTGGCGGTCAGTTTTACGGAAGTCGCTTTTGGATCAATGATGGCGACCTCGTTATGATAAGCCGCTTTCCATTTGTCGCCGCTTCGGACTAGAACGGTAGCCGCCCGAACCGTGGCGGGCAATAGTTTACCTCCGCATTTGGCATCCTGCGTTGCCTTATAGGTCAGTAATGCGACATCTGTTCCGAGCGGGGTCATCTGTTCTTCGGTAAGCGAGAAATCGTTAACTTCACATGTCGGATCGCTGATCCGTTTGACGATCCTAGTCTTATCAGAGCGTCCTTTGCTGCCCATTCCGATCGCATTGTTCGTCAGATATTCCTCAAAAAACTTACCGTCTTTGGCTTTCCATGACCCCCAAGCTTTTTTCTCGTTTGCGATCAAATCTTCTTTTGATGGTGCGGCCGCGAAAGGTTTGGCAGCAGCGTTAGCGTTTGAAGCGGTGGTGTTGCTTGCCGTAGGTTTGAGGTCGGGGGCGCCTCCGCAGGAGGTAAAAAGAGAGGCGGCGAGTAAGGTTAGCAGACAGATTTCTTTCATAATTAGCTCCCTATTTAATTAACCAAAAGGCAAAGGCCGCGACCTGGTTAGATCGCGGCCCCGTTAAAATTGGCCTAGAGTTACTATGCCGGAGTTTCAAACATAAATGCCATTTTCCAGGCATCTCCTTCTTTAACGTAAACAGCGGTCTGCCACAGCGCACCGTTCTTTTGTCCGTCGCAGGTTCCGTCGCTTGAGCCTTTGACCGTTAACAATTCAACCGTAGGTGAAATTGCCGACGCAAAACCGTCGGTAACTGAAACCTTCGTTATGCCTTCGCACTTCATCGTTTCGGTCCACTGCTTGATCACGCTGTCTTTACCCGAAAACCATCTACCGATCGGATCTACAACCGCCACGTTTGAGGGGAGCATTTCATCGAACTTCTTGGCATCCTTTGCCTTGAAGGCTTCCCATCCTGACGTGTGGAGCTTAACAAGAGCATCGGTGTTGGCGGACGCAACGGGCTTGGTCGGAGCGGCGGGGGCTGCCGACTTATCATCCTTCTTGGATTCCTCCTTTTTCGCATCGTCCTTTTTCATCTCTTCCTTTCTTGCCACTTCCTTTTTGGCCGTGTCGTTCATAGCCTCATCTTTCTTGGGCTCAGCCTTTTTGATTGCGTCTTTTGAGACATCTGCCTTAGCCGCCACATCTGATTTTGCGGAATCCGCCTTTGCAGAATCGACTTTCTTAGCGTCGTCCTTTTTGGCGTCGCCCTTCGGTTCGACGATCATCGTTTCACCGTGCCACGCGGCCTGCCACTTCTCGCCATTGCGAACCCAGATCGTCGAAGCTCGCGTCGGCTTTTGCTCAACCATCTTGCCGTTTTCGAGGCACTTTCCCGTGGAGTCGTTCTTGTAAGCGAATGCGTATGTATCATTGTCGATCCTGGACATCTGAGGCTCGCTGAGTTTTACGCCATCCGTGAGGTCGCATTTTGCAGTCTTTATCATCGCGACGACTGCGGCCTTGTTCATATGCTCCTTGCCCATTGACATTGTCATTTTGTCGGACAGGATGCCTTCAAAGTGGGCGCTGTCGCCTTTGACGTAGGCTTCCTGAGCCAGCTTTTCCATACCAAGCAGGACATCGGCAGTCGGCGCCGCCGGCGCCGGTTTGGCGGTATTAGCGTTTGCAACATTAGCGGGCTTGTTTTCGACGGCGCCGCCGCACGCTGCAAACGAAACAGTTAATGCAGTTATCAATAAAAATATACAGACTTTTTTCATTTGTGTTCTCCTCAAAGTATAAGAATTCAAAATACAAAAGCCCGAGGGTTTTTCGAATTCAAAAAAACCGATCGAGCGTTCCTCTAGTCGTCCTAATTGGGTCTAGTTTAAACATTGCCACCATATATTGTCAAGGGGCCGGCAAATTTTCTCTATTATCAATGGAGGGGCTTGTTTTTGCAGACTTCATCAAGGGTCGCTCCGCACCGGCGCTTCAGGAAATCATCAATTTCGGATTTGCTCATTCCTTTTTCCTTAGCGATTCGCATAAACTCCTTTATCGACTGCTCGAGCTCCAAGAGCATCCCTCTCAATATTCTTTCTGGTTCTTTGGGCGATACCATATGAGCTTTTGCTTATCGTACAGCTTTCGCATGTCGGACAGCTTTTGCCCAATGATATGCCAACTAAACTTGTAACTCAAAACGCTCAGTGCTTGAAATGTCGCATCCCGGTAAATGCCATTGCGATGCCGTGCTCATCGGCAGCGGCGATCGACTCGTCGTCTTTGATGGAACCGCCCGGCTGAACTATCGCTGAGACGGCAAATTTTGCTGCCTCGTCCACATTGTCGCGAAAAGGAAAGAACGCATCCGACGCGAGGACAGAGCCTTTTAGAGCATGGTTAAATCTTTCTGCCCGCATTGCGGCGATACGCACGGAATCGACTCGATTCATCTGTCCCGCACCGACACCGAGAGTTTGGTGTTCGTTGGCAAAAACAATGGCGTTCGATTTGACGTGCTTGCAGATGGTCCAGGCGAAGAGCATAGCTTTGATCTCGCTGTCGGTCGGCTTGCGGTTTGTGACAATGTTGAGGTCATCAGGCGAGAGGCGGTGCGTGTCCATTTCCTGAACGACGAAGCCGCCTGATATCTGTTTGTGTTCGAAAGCAGGGGTCTTTGATCTTTGATCTTTGATCTTCAAAATGCGGAGGTTCTTTTTGGCCTTTAATATATCGAGGGCTTCGGTGTCGTAATCCGGGGCGATAATGACTTCGGAAAAAATCTCGACCACCTGTTTAGCAGCATCAGCCTCGACCTTGCGGTTGAATGCGACAATACCACCGAAGGCCGATGCCGGATCAGTTGCCAATGCTCGGCGATAAGCTTCTTCATTTGTTGCCCCCATGCCAACGCCTGACGGATTTGTGTGCTTTATGATCGTGACGGCGAGTTCGTCAAAGTCCTGAACAAGGTTCCAAGCCGCTTCAGCATCAACGTAATTATTAAACGACATTTCCTTGCCGTGAAGTTGTTCTGCATTGGCGATACCGCCGTCACCCGTCTTGTATAATGCGGCTTTTTGATGCGGATTTTCGCCGTAGCGGAGGTCGCTGACTTTGGCGAGTTGGATGGTTGAACGAGTTGGAAAGAATGCAGTCGCTACCGCTACTGGTTCTGACAGAAAGGTTGAAATCGCAAGGTCATAGGCCGCCGTGCGCGTGAATGCGCGCGCCGCCAGCTTTGATCGAGTATCGAGCGAAAGCGAACCGCCGCTTTTGGTTAGTTCGTCGATCATCGCAGGATAGAGCTGAACGTCGGTAACGACCGCAACATCGCGCCAATTTTTTGCTGCTGAGCGGATCATCGCGGGGCCGCCGATGTCGATGTTTTCGACGGCTTCTTCGAGTGTGACACCATCTTTTACAATGGTTTGTTCGAACGGGTAAAGATTGACAATAACAAGATCGATGGGCTCGACTCCGTTTTCCCTCATGGAGGCGACGTGGTTGTCATTATCTCTTAACGCAAGCAAAGCGCCGTGAATTTTCGGGTGAAGCGTTTTGACCCGGCCATCCATCATTTCGGGAAAACTGGTGATGTCAGACACGTCAGTAACATTGAACCCGCTTTCACGCAGCGCTTTTGCCGTGCCGCCGGTCGAAATTATCTCGACGCCAAACCTTGCAAGCACAGACGCCAACTTGTTCAGCCCTGACTTGTCGGAAACACTTATCAGCGCCCGTTTTATCTTTTTTGATTCGGTCATAAAAACAAAAAAGCGGCCAGTTGACCGCTATTATCGAAACATATTTCTGCAATGCGCCGCGTTCCTTTCAAATACAGCGAGAAAGGCTTTGCGTTTAGCCACGCGCATTTAGAAAAAGAATCTTCCCAGAAATAAAAGACTTAAAAGAAAAACGAGGGTGTAAATAACAATTTTGATTAGACTCATAAAATCCTCTATTCTATGCGAGTCGAGGTACGCGTATGTGCAAAAAATCATTTTAGTCCCGCTCTTTGCCCAATGTCAAAAACTTTTCGATCAATTTTACTGATTTTTGCCGCTTTGATGCTGATTTTACATCAATTTGGCAAGGCAAACGCCCAGGACATAGTTGCTAAAATTATTATCGATGCAAAAGAGCCGACCAATGCGTCAGTTGAAGGTCGTTTTGCCGACTATCAGAGGGATAGGAATCTGTCTTTCGTTCGTGATTTCGGCGGAAATAATGGGTTGGCCGAGAGATTTTCACACGTGCAGTTATTCGCGGAAAATCAAGTTCCGGTTCGTTTCCGCAAACTGATTGATGGTGAATACTTAGCCGACGATGCATTTTCGTCATGGTCGTATCATGTCGATCTCCGATCTTTCAGAAATTCATCCTCGGCCCTTGTTTCGTGGCTTAGCAACAAAGGCGGATTGTTGATGCTCAATGATATTTTGCCGCAGACGTACAGAAAAACTTCCACTATCGTCAGCCTTTCCGTCCCCCCCAGCTGGCAAATCGCGACAACGGAACAAGTCTCGGGGTCAAATACCTACAATATCAAAAATCTGGCCGAGGCCGTATTTTATTTAGGTCCAGACCAGCGGGAAAAATTGATGCAGGTTCGAGGTTCCCGCTGGTCTGGACCTAAATAAAATACGGCCTCGGCCAGATTTTTGATATTGTAGGTATTTGACCCCG
>JBKJJR010000284.1:0-4968 GCA_046597835.1 Pyrinomonadaceae bacterium | reverse complement strand
CTGGTAAAACTTTTCGGCCTGGATCTGTTCGTATAGGCGCTCGGCGATCGAGGTTATGGCGCCCGGTTCGCGAAACTTGAGCGGCTGATCCCATTCATACCATGGCCGCTGTCCCTGCGACCCTTTGATCGCTTTATAAAGCGCGTAATCGTCGAGCCACGATTCATTTTCCTGCGCGAAGGTTTCGAATTTTCCGCGCAAATCGACGCTGGTCGTGGCATGAAAAGCCTTGAAAGCGTCGGGCAGTATCTTGTTTTTCCAATCGTACACGCCCCCGTAATCGACACGACCGTTTTCGAAAGGCGGACGCGACGCGATCTGTTCGCGCGTCAGCAATCCGTCCTCCACCAGTTTCTCCGGCGAGATCAAAAGCGGGTTCCCGGCGAATGCCGAAAAACATTGATATGGCGAATCGCCGTATCCGGTCGGCCCGAGGGGTAGTATCTGCCAATACGTCTGCCGAGCCTCTACCAAAAAATCGACGAACTCAAAAGCATGACGCCCAAAATCACCGATGCCGAACTCGCCGGGAAGCGAGGTTGGATGAAGAAGAACACCGCTTGCTCGAGGAAATTTCATAACGCCGGAACGCAGGCTTCCAGCCTGCAAACGCCTTATCTGGCAATCGTATTGCCTGTGCCGAACTCATTTCGAGACTGTGCCCCGTTTCGGCGGCGACCTAAGCTTAGTGCTTTACAGCCGTAACCGATAACTGTCCGGGCAGGCAGCAACAATGTGACCGTACCATCGATGCCGCCAAAATTACTGACCGGGATCGTTGAAATTCCTCCATGGGGATGACATATGACACGCTGTCCTGCGAGACCGATCGAACCGCTATCGAAATTCACCGTGTCCGATTTTTTGCCAGTATTGACAGCGACAACAAAAGTTTCTCCGGCAAGAACACGCGCGAAAACGTACTTCTCCTCATCGTAGATGAGGTCGATCGTGTATCCCATGGTCAGTGGGAGAAACACCTTTCTCAACTTGATCCATGTCTTTGTTTCGTCAAACATCTTCTGCTCATCCGCCGTTCTGCCTGCTTTGGTAAACGCATCGCGCGTGTCGCCCGGAAAGCCGCCCGGAAAATCCTTACGATTATCCGGATCGTGCCCACCGGTCATCGCGATCTCTTCGCCATAATAGAGCTGCGGAATTCCGCGGGTTGAAAGCATGAAGGCCGTGTGCAGCATTGCCCCTTCGAGCGTTGCTCCCGGTAAGGACATAAAGCGGTTGGTGTCGTGATTGTTTGTGAGCGTCGTAACCCTATTGATGTTCGGGTAATGCCCATCGTATTTGAGAACATCGCGAAGCGCCCGAATCGACCTTTTGCCGGTAAACACCTCCTGCGAGGTGTCCCAAAGTTTAAAGTCGAAAACGCTGGGGAGCTTGGTATCGATTCCGTCCCAACCTGTTTTTCCACCTTGAAAGAAAGCGGTCTGTGCCGAATCGCGTTCAAATACCTCGCCGACCAGATACAACTTGGGATACTGCTTCAATATCGCCGCCGACCAATCGCGGATAAACTCGCGCGGCATATACTGAATCGTGTCCTGACGGATGCCGTCGATGCCGGTCATCGCGCCCCACCACAAAGCATTTTGAATTTCGTAACGGGCGACCTCCGGTTCGTTCTGATTCAGATCGGGAAGAAATTCGTTGAACCAGCCGCTCAATAAATTGTTACGCTCGCCCGTTGACCCATTAGGCGAAAGAAGTACCGAATTATTAAAGGAATTTTGCGAGAATTTTGAGAACCAGCTCTCCAGCGGCGGATTTTTTGCCCACGGATGCTGAATACCGACGTGATTTGCCACCTGATCCTGAATTACCTTTATTCCGTTGCGATGGCATTCTCGGATCATCTCCTGCAAATCGGCAAACGTGCCGAAATGATTTTCCACACCGTAATAATCGATTGCATGATACCCGTGATAATTCGTATTCGGGCACCACGGCTTGTCGCATTGATTGGCTTCATCGGGATTGTTGTACCACGGGGTTAACCAGATTGTGGTCACGCCGAGTTCCTGCAAATACGGAATGCGCTTAGTGATTCCCTTGAAATCTCCGCCGTGCCAAGCCCGCGGATTTGTCCGATCGACATCCTTGTTGTTAGCAGCGTCTCCGTCAGCGAAACGATCGGTCATTATTAGGTAAATGACGTCATCGTTTGTGACGCCGCGTAAATTTATCGCGTTTTCGAGTGGAGTTGAAATTTCAAACGAAGCTGTAGCGTTACCGACGGGCGTCGAAACATCGAGCGAGTATTTTCCGGGTTTGGTCGGCTTGCCGATCGAGACATCAAAAAAGAGATAGTCGCCGCGAGAATTCACACGGATATTCGAGATTTTCAGCGACTGGCTTTTAGATCGAACGGAAGCTCCGCTTAAATTCCGTCCTCTCAACATCAAGCGCACCGGATTGATCGAGTGGTTCGCCCACCAGTTTGGCGGCTCTACCTTCTCCACGACCGGAATCTGAGCAAGAATCGCCGGCGCCGTAAAGAGAAAAGCGGCGCCCAGCAATAAACCAATTTTATAGTTCATAAGCCGTTCCGATTCGGGAAACCGCGTCCAAGAAAAAAGGGCATGAAACTAGAGTATGTTTCACGCCCGGCGAAGAACAAGTATTTCCGGGGCAAGCTATCTCACCCCCGAATCCTAGAACTCCAGGCGAAGCCCGAATTGAATCTGCCGGTTCGTAAAACCGTAGGTAGAGCGGATCGTCCCAAAGCCGTTAAAAGTGCTTGAGTTATTGAGATCCGTATTCGGCGGAGTCAACTGAGGCGTGTTAAAGATGTTGAAAAACTCAGTGCGAAATTGCGCTTTGAATCTCTCATAGATAGAGAAATTCTTCGTTAGGCCCAAATTTAACTGCCGAGTGGACGGGCCCCGTAGACTGTTCCGTTCAAGGTTGCCGAAACGTCCCGCCGGAGCATTCTGAAAGGCTGTCCGGTTCAAAAAGAGGTCGTCGTTGCCGGTATACGGATCACCGACCAGATCGACCCTGACGCCGTCTCTTCGGACATCAAACGTCTGGCCGCTTTGGGCACGGAAAATACCGTTTATCTGCCATCCGCCAATGATCGCATCCAGAACGCCCGGAATGTCTGAACCGTATTTTTTGCCTCGTCCAAATGGAATGTCATACACAGATGCAAATGAGAATACGTGCGGAAAATCAAGTCGCGAAGTTCCGAATGGCTCGATAAAATTGATATTTTGATCGCCCACGCTGTCAAAAGCACCTTCTCCGTTATCTCTGGTTCTGGAAAACGTATATGCCGCACGGTACTGCCAGCCGGCGGAAAACCGTCTCTCGAGCTGGAGCTGAAGCGAATCGTAGGAAGACTTGCCTATATCGTCGCGAACATTCGCCCGCGAGCCGTTACCGTAGCAGGTGCTGGTCGCAATCCCGTTCGGACAAGATATATTCGTTCCCGATTCAACTATTCTTCCGTTAAGGTTGTAATAAAGGATCAAGTTCCGTCCGCGGGTGCCGACGTATCCGGCGCTAAGAGCCGTGTCGTCAGTTAGCTGACGCTGATATTGAATGTTGAACTGTTGAATGTTCGAAGTTTTGTTATCGGGCTTTACCGCTAATACCTGCACATTCTGCGGGTTATTTAAATTTACAGATGTAACGCTTCCGAGGGGCAACTGGCCGGTCGCCAGCCGGGAATCAAGAGAACCGTTCGGGGCGCGTCCCGACAATGTGATCCTGACACCGTCATTATAATTGAACTGTGAGAAGCCGCTGTACGGAGGATTCTGGGCGAGCTGATTGTCAATGCCGCCGCGGTCGAGGAAATAGAACAATCCGTAGCCCCCGCGAATCGACGATCTGCCTTTGCCGTCGATGTCGTATGCAAAACCGATTCGCGGGCCGAAATTATTCGTGTCCGTCTCCGTCAGTGAATCTTTGTTGTCCGCCGCGACGACAAGCCGTCCGGTAGCAAGATCGAAATTGGCCTGCCGGCCGTACATTTCAGTCGGATTGGTGAAATACTCGTAACGAAGGCCGAGGTTGAGAGTCAGTTGTTTTGTTACTTTCCAGTCGTCTTGAGCGAATGCCCCGTTTTCCCAGTTGCGGGTTCCGACTGTTCCGAACGGCGGCCCGATCTGATAGTTGCAAACAAAACCTATTAAAAGGTCAGCCTGCTCGTTGCCAGTCGTCGCTGCATTCCCCACATTATCGCATTGCGATCCATCGCCGTTTCCTATCAGGAAGAAGTATCCTTTGCCGCGATTCGGTCTGAAGAGGGCCACATCACGGCGAAGAATTGTTCCGCCGAATTTGAATGTGTGACTACCGGTTGTAAAACTGACGCTGTCAACAATCTGATATGTGTCCTGCGGCACTATATAAGGGCCGAAGTCGCCGGTGTACTCAAGCTGCCCGTTATAGCCGCCGATCAACGCACCGCCGCCTAAGTTAGCATCGCGGTTCGCGTTCGGAATTCCCAGATCGGCGGAGATAGTCCGATCGAAGAATGGAGGCGTGTAGCCGAATTTGATTCGATTCGCCTGCACCCGAAGCTCGTTTACGAGTGATGTATTAAATACTGAATTAAGGCCGACCACCACTCCTTTGGTTCGTGTCGGATTGGTGCCGGAACCGAAACCCGCCGGAAGATCCGGGAGCCTGGAAGTCGTTGTCTGATTGAAACGCCCGTAACTTACGCGGGCGAACATTTGATTGTTGTCCGTTAGGCTAACATCTCCGCGAATGTCAAAAGTGTCTTGATTCGTTATCTCGTTGCGGGTTGTAACGTAATTGCCTTGGGTACCGGGGAGATTGGGGAGCGGAAATGCCCGTAGGTAAGCAAGGGCTACGGCGTTAAGCCGGTTGCCTGGCAGTAGGTCCAGGCGGTTAAAAGCTGTACCATTACCGCCGGTACACAGAATTCCGTTAGTAGTTGTCCCTGTAACGCATACGTTTAGTCCCGTCAGCGGATCCCGG
>JBKJJR010000260.1:0-3073 GCA_046597835.1 Pyrinomonadaceae bacterium | reverse complement strand
CTATTGTTCTGGCCCCATAATAATAGACGCCGAGCCGGGCGTGACGATCACTTCCGTAGGCGACCGCTACTGTTACGATTCGACGATATTGCCCGGTAGATGCGTTGACGAGCGCGGACGAACGGTTTCGAATCCCGGCATTACCAGCGGCCGTAAGATGTTCGAAACCGGCAGCATAGGCGAGGACACCGGGCCGAACCGCATCGATGGACGGCCAAATTTCTTTGGCTACAACGTACGGATCGGCGACGGTCTGCTTCAGTTCGACCCGAATATTACATTTAAGGATATACAGGCCTGGGCAGCAGGCTCAGGCACACGGCCAAAGGCCGAGGACGGCGCGTTCCTTTACTGCAAGGATTGCCGGAAGAACACTGCGGGAGTTTGCAGTCAGGGCGCCGCCGGGACGGACGGAGCTTTCGCCAAGCGGGTCAACGGGCAGTGGCGCTGTGATTAAGAATTTTCACCACAGAGGGCACAGAGAACACAGAGGAAAGAGATAAAAAAATCTCTCTCTGTGTCCTCTGTGTTCTCTGTGGTGAAATTGACATTCTGCCGTGCGATATTGGTCAAATTGACGTGGCTATTTTATAATCTTAGGTTTTTATAGCTGCGTAACAGCGAACGGAAATATTATGAACAATTACGTGATTTATATAGCACCGGCTTTGGGAATTTTGGGCTTGGTCGTGATGGCGTTTAAGTCGGCTTGGGTGAGCAAGCAGGACGCCGGCGATGCGAATATGCAGGCACTCGCCGGACATATTGCCGACGGGGCGATGGCGTTTTTAAAGGCCGAGTGGAGAGTGCTCAGCATTTTCGTTATATTCACTGCCATTTTGTTGGCCTATTCCGGCACGATCCACGAAGTCAACGGCCGCGAGATCCATTCGAGTTGGGTGATCAGCATCGCATTTATCATCGGTGCAGTTTTTTCCGCCACAGCCGGATTTATCGGGATGAAGGTCGCAACCAAGGCAAACGTCAGGACGACGCAAGCGGCACGCACAAGCTTGAAACAAGCGCTGAAAGTGTCGTTCACCGGCGGGACGGTGATGGG
The DNA here is from genome assembly GCA_046597835.1 of Pyrinomonadaceae bacterium. GTDB lineage: Bacteria > Acidobacteriota > Blastocatellia > Pyrinomonadales > Pyrinomonadaceae > OLB17. The sequence goes on along the minus strand of JBKJJR010000260.1, from coordinate 2,013 downwards.
ACTGGGTGTTGCCGGCTTGGCGGTTTTGGGGCTTGGAGGGTTGTTCATTGTTTTTCTTTCATTGTTTGCGGGATTGGGTGCAAATCAAGTGAAAACTGCGATCGAGGTTTTGACTGGCTTCTCATTGGGCGCAGAATCCATAGCTTTATTTTCGCGTGTTGGCGGCGGCATTTATACGAAAGCGGCTGACGTCGGAGCCGATCTGGTCGGCAAGGTCGAGGCGGGAATTCCAGAAGATGATGTTCGTAATCCGGCTACCATAGCGGACAACGTTGGCGACAATGTAGGCGACGTTGCCGGCATGGGTGCGGACCTTTTCGGCTCGTACGTTGCGACGATCCTGGCGACGATGGTGCTGGGCCAGGAGACAAAGGTGGCGGACGCATTCGGCGGTATGTCGCCTATTCTGCTGCCGATGGTGATCTGCGGCCTCGGGATAGTTTTCTCGATCGTGGGCACGATGCTTGTCAAGATCAAGGACGACAAGTCGAGCGTGCAAAATGCGTTGAATCTGGGAAACTGGTCTTCGATGTTATTGACGATCGTCGCTTCATATTTTGTTGTGATGTGGCTGCTGCCGGCGGGCGAGATGACGCTGAGAACAACTACCTTTAATAGAAATGGTGTTTTCGCCGCTATCGTTGTTGGAACGGTCGTTGGGGCGATCATGAGCGTCGTCACAGAGTATTTTACAGCGATGGGTAAGAAACCAGTGCTGTCGATCGTCCGGCAATCATCGACCGGGCACGCTACCAATATTATTGCCGGGTTATCTGTAGGTATGAAATCGACCGTTATCCCGATCCTGACATTGGCCGGCGGCATCATGGCTTCTTATTATTTTGCGGGATTGTATGGCGTAGCAATCGCTGCGGCAGGCATGATGGCTACTACCGCGATGCAGCTAGCGATCGATGCATTCGGGCCTATAGCAGACAACGCGGGCGGCATTGCTGAGATGAGCCAACTGCCCCCTGAGGTGCGCGAACGCACGGACAATTTAGACGCGGTCGGCAATACAACCGCAGCGACGGGAAAAGGTTTTGCGATCGCCTCGGCAGCGTTGACGGCGTTGGCGTTGTTTGCCGCATTTGTCGGAATTGCCGGTATCGATAGGATCGATATTTACAAAGCTAACGTGTTGGCCGGTTTGTTTGTCGGCGGAATGATACCGTTCATTTTTTCGGCATTATGCATACAGGCCGTGGGCCGTGCCGCAATGGATATGGTTGAAGAAGTCCGACGCCAGTTCCGCGAAATTCCGGGCATTATGGACTACACGGCGCAACCCGAATACGAAAAATGCGTTGCGATCTCAACCAAAGCTTCCTTACGCGAAATGATGATGCCCGGCGCTATCGCATTAATTACTCCCGTGCTCGTTGGTTTCACATTCGGCCCTGAAGTTTTGGGCGGCCTCTTGGCAGGCGTGACCGTAACCGGTGTGTTGATGGGAATTTTCCAGTCAAACGCCGGCGGCGCCTGGGACAATGCAAAAAAATCCTTCGAAAAAGGAGTCGAGATCAACGGACAAATGTTCTACAAAGGCTCGGAACCGCACAAAGCATCGGTTACAGGTGACACGGTCGGCGATCCGTTCAAGGACACATCAGGCCCATCGATGAATATCCTTATCAAACTGATGTCGATTGTTTCCCTGGTGATCGCACCCTACATTGCTGGGATCGGTCGTTGAAGAAAAAGTCTATTTGATGTCCGCAGTGTGGTTTGCAATCATCTGTTGCTCAATGAATTGAGTACACGCAGGCGTGAGTTGGTCTAGAGGTAATGTCATGTACCCACTCTTGGCGTAAACCAGAAGCCAGACATCTGGAAATTTGAGGATCTCGTCAAATACCTTCCATTTAAGATATGATGTTCCCAGATCTGATTCCGTACGGATTCCGTCAGTGGTAAATTCGAAAGTAACGGTGGGATGATTGGCTTTATCGAAAAATCCTTCAGCCGCGCGGAGACGGGCGTAGTACACATATGAAAGGAACACGAGCGCGA
>JBKJJR010000127.1:0-3294 GCA_046597835.1 Pyrinomonadaceae bacterium | reverse complement strand
AGCCGAACTTCCGGAGCAAAGGAGTAAGTTTAAATTTTGGAGCACTGGTTTGTCTAGCAAACCTTGCTCACTTTTTGAAAGGCAGCGGCGGCGGCTCGCCGCCTTCCTTTGGATATTCGCGGTTGATCGATCCGTAGATCATTACGATCTTATCGATCCAATCTTTGGCTTCCGCGTTAGATGGTTCGTGTTTCACTGTCCGGCGATAGTCACCCAGCGCCGAGGCGTATTGGCGAGCTCCTGTCAGAGCCTCAGCGCGCTTAAAATAGGCTGTTGCGAGAGATTTCTTTGCCGAACTGTCAGAGGGCTTTTTAGCGAGGGCGGCCTCGGCCGAGGCGATCGCCGTATCAAACTCCTTTGTGTCGATCGGGTCGCCGCTCTGGGTCCATTTTGATTTCTCGCCCGCAGGTGCCTCGCCTTTCGGCGGTTGATTCTCCGGTCCATGCGCAATCGCAGTCTGAGGTTTTTCTTTGCTTGTCGTTGCGGACGCGCTATTTGTATCTTGGGGAACGGGCTTTCCCGCATTGTCGCAGGCAAATGTGGCCAGTAAAAAAAGAATTACTATAATAAATTTCATTTTTATTTATTTCTTGTCGATATAAGGCCGGGCCTGAACGACGTAAATGCGTCCTTTCATTATACCCCATTCTATATCCTGCTCACGTTTGCCGAAAACGTTTCGGATACTGATCGCTGCTTTTGCAAGAGCACGAACCTGCAGGCCGGTAAGGACGCGTTTTCTCGCGCCGGCGCAGTTATCAGCCGTTTCCTTGAGATCGCCATTTTCGTCAAAGACAAGTGCATTCTGTTGTTGCGAGAGCGTCATCACGATCACTGAATTCGATTTTGGATTAAAGAGTACCTGTTCTGGAATGCCTTCGTTGTTTGGAATTTTGGAATTATGTCCGCAGACGGCGCTGATGTAAACGGCATTTTTATTCCGGTCGTCGAACGGGTCTTTTGTTATCATCACGCCGCCGCGATCCATATTGACGCCGACCTGGATGAGGGCTGACATATAAACGTCAGTTTGACTGACGTAATTGCGAACCCGAGCCTCATAGGCGTCGAAATTCCAAAGAGACGCCCAGACTTTTTTTACTGCGTCAGTGAGTTTGTCTTCGCTGACGACGTTGGCCACGCTCGAGTACAACCCGGCACCGCTAAAATTAGGCAGGTCTTCGCTGTTTGATGAGCTGCGGACAAATACGGGCTTTCCGGCCAACTGCGTTTTCCACTTCTCGACGATCTCTTTTTTTAGCGTCTCATCAAACTTTCCATTTTGAATGCTGCGGCGAAACTCTTCGAGCTTTTGCCTGCGAATGCGCGGGTTGTGGACAAAATCGTTGTTGTTGATTAGTTCGTCGATGATCTGATCGAAACGATTGTCCTTCATGAACTTGTCATACCAATAAAAAGGCACCGAGAAGCCGTCGGGTATGACTACACCGGCTATTTTTGCATTCGCCATCTCGCCGAGATTTGCAGCCTTTGAACCATACGCAATACTGTCTTTTTTCCGCATCTCGCGAATGCCGGCAAGTCTCGCCGTTTTGAGATCAACGGGCGGAATCTGCTCATTGGGCGAAGTGAATTTAGTTTTGAGGTCGTCCACCGATGCGCGGTCGAGCTTGTAATCGGTCAGATTTGCTTCGAGTTTGAAAACGTAAGTGTTGTATTCGCGGAACAGTTTATCTGCGTTCTTTATGTAAACATTCGGGATATTCCACCCGCGTGCGAGGATATTGATGTGCGATAGCGGGGTCGAAGGCTGTGCGACAATGATGCCGCGAACCGGCGGCAGGCTCAGCGGCAGCTCGCGTAGGACTAGGATCTCGTTATCGCCGATCTCGACCGTGTCGTCGAGCTTGTCGATGATGTGAATGCGTCCAACCGCCGTCCCCGTATTCAGGGCTAAATAGACCTGATTTCTGTTTAGTTCGTCCTGAGATATTCGTTCGACGCCGATGTTGGCGGAAACATCTTCCTGCCTGATCGAATTCGGTTTGAAAGTTACCTTTTGAAAGAATGTCTTGTTGATGATCTCGTTTGCGACTCGTATGTGCTCTGCCGTTGCCAAATCGCCTTCCCACAGTTCCCATGTGAATTTCTCGACCGTTTTTTGCCATGCGATGGTTCCGACTATGAACCGGCGATCCTGGTCGATATAGATCGGCTTAAAAACGTCGGCGCCGCGCGGGACGAGATAGGTTGCGAGAAGAAAATCCTTATGAAAGCGAAACTTTTGCGAGTTGACGAAATAGATCTTGTTATTGTTGCGGCGGTCGATGACGAACATCGTGTGCGGCATCGCGTATGGCGTTCCCTGATGATAAACGCGGGCAATGGAATCGAAATCGTCTTTCGACGCGACGCGTGGCAGAGCGTTCTTTGCTGAGTCCGGCTTTTTACTCATCGCGCCGGCCGGCTCGCGCATGGGCGACGGTTTGCGGGCCATTTGCGCGGTAGCAAGTCCACAAAATGCGATTAAAAGGATCGCTCGAAGAAGCAGGCGCGTAATTGATACGGAAAATGACATGTGAAAACTACTTTGAAGCAGAACCGATGTCGCGGGTCTTATCGCTGAAAAGAAATTTGTCGCGCAGACTGCGAAGGGCGGCTTCGCCGCTGATAGAGATCTCAAGATCACGGATCAAACCGTCTTTGAGGCCGTAGACCCAACCGTGAATTTCAAGTTCCTGCCCGTGACTCCAGGCATCCTGAACGATAGTTGTTCCACCGACGTTCAACACTTGTTCAGCTACATTTAGCTGGCAAAGGCGATCAAGCCGTTCATTTGGGTCGGCGATGGAATCTAGCAAATTGGAATGCAGATTTGCCGTGTCCTGAATATGCCGAAGCCAGTTGTCTATGAGGCCGTGCCGCTTATCGTCGAGGGCCGCTTTCACTCCACCGCAGCCGTAGTGTCCGCAGACGATGATGTGCTCAACGTGCAAAACCTCGACGGCAAACTGGATCACCGACAGGCAGTTCATATCGGTGTGATTTACGAGGTTGGCGACGTTTCTATGGACAAATATCTCGCCCGGCAGCAGGCCGACGATCGTATTGGCCGCCACACGGCTGTCAGAGCAACCTATCCAGAGATAATCGGGATTTTGCTGCTCGGCGAGGTCGGCAAAAAATCGAGGGTTATTTTCGGTGATCTGTTGCGACCAAAGCCTGTTATTTTCGAGAAGTCCGTCGATCTTTTTCACGATACTATCTTATCCGCTGCGTTCATTTACGCAAAATATCTTCATTGTTTTCGATATTGCTCTTATCGAGGCGTTC
>JBKJJR010000085.1:0-6235 GCA_046597835.1 Pyrinomonadaceae bacterium | reverse complement strand
ATTCAACTAATCTCCCGCAGCAGATTCTGACTGTTTTGGCCTGACTAAAAGTGACATCATCCAGACGAACAGTCCTGCATTTATTGTGTATGGGATCCTTCGCAGCCAGAAATTGGTAACGAGCAGTTTGTCGATCGCCGGAAGAGACAGGCCGGTGCTGCTCAATTGTATTTGTATCGGGATCTGGATCGTAACGGTTGAGATCCAAACAAAGATCTGCAATCCAAACGCCGTCCATATAGCCCATGCGGGAATTGACGGTGGCCGGAACCAAAATAAGAGACCCGTCAGGAAGGTTCCAAACACCAACGGAGCAACCAAGTACCCTACGATCAGCGGACTAACGGCGCGGTGGTAAGTAAGGAAATCATCCGGGCCGATCAATTTCCACGAAGGGTAATTGACAAAACTCTCTATAAAAGCCGCTCCCATTCCATAAAATACGACGGCGAAAGTTACGATGAACAGCCATATTGACCATTTCGACGATCTATCCAGATTCGATTCTCCTTTCCTCATAATTTATGCCACGCCGCTGCAGAAGCGATGCATTCCGATCGCGACTAGTTTTGTTGTCCGGTTATCAACGTCAAAGGTCGGATTGACCTCGGTGAACTCGATGATCTTTGTGTTCGCGAGCGAAGCGGCGTATTTGACGAGCGTGATAAATTCACCGGCACGCAGGCCGAGCGGTGACGGGTTCGATGTTCCGGGTGCGTCGGCAGATCGAACGGCGTCAAGATCGAATCCAAAAAATGTATTCAACGATGAACTGTGGTTTATGAATTTCTGCCTGATCTGTTCCTTTATTTCCAGGTCAGCCTCGGCGCGTGAACGGAGCATCTCGAGGCTGATACGATGCACGCCGAGGCTGCGGATGTACTCGTAATATACTGGGGAGCAAAAATGGGTTTGATAGCCGACCTCGTAGAAATATGTTGGCAGCAGATGTTTTTCTTCTAAAAGCTGCCGATATTGTGTGCCGCTGTTTCGCTGTTCGGCAATGCGGACATCGAGATGCGAGTCAATGTTGATGCCGATCCACTGTTCCGCGCCGAAGGCTTCAGCCATCGCCAATCCGTCGGGATACGAAATGTCATTCCCGCCCCCGAGCACGATCACGCGTTTGCCATCTCGCAGGAGTTGAGAGACGACCTGGAAATGTGTGTCGTGTGTGTCTTCCAGGGTTCCGCCGACAATTACATCGCCGAGATCAAAGATCCTTTTTTTAATATTGAACGGCGTCAGCCTGTAAAACTGGTCGCGGATGGCGTCCGGCGCCTCGGCGGCACCGGCGCGGCCGTGGTTTCGATGTACGCCTTCGTCCTGCGGGCAGCCAAGGATTACAATGTCCGCCGGCTCGTAGTTCTCAGGATCTGAACCAACGATCTCTCCAAGCCGAGGGTCGTTCTTGTCTCCGTGAGTGAAGAACAATTCCCTCGCCGGCCTTGTTGTCAGTTCAAAAATTGCGCTCATTTTACTTCGGTGCGGCGGCTGGCGTTCTGCGGGCATTGTAATAGACGATGAATTCCTTGGTTACATCGCCGGTTTCTGCAAGGAAGAGCAGGGTGCCGGATTCGCCTAGCTTGTTTACGTCTAGAATCGCTCCGAAACCATTCTTTCTGCCGAATTCGGTGATAGCGTTACCTATGTCCGAACTTATAGGGGTGATCAAAATTTTACGGCGTTTGTTAACCGCATCGTCAAGATCGGTCTTTTGATATTTAAGTTCTCTTTCGAGTCTCTCACCCTCTTCCCGCTTTGTATTATATGCGGTCTGGTTAAACTGGGCAGGTGGAAGCTTTTGTAAATTTGAAAGCTCTTGGGCGATCGCCTGGAGTTTCTTACCGCCATCCTGCAATGACTTGATTCGAGTTGCGAACTCTGAATCCAGTTGCTTATTGGCAGTGACCAGCTTCGTAATGCCGGCCTTTTCGTCGTAAAACGAATCAGTATTTATCAACGCGATCTTTGCAGGTGCCATCTGAGCAAATGACGCTGATGCGAACACCATGTAAACAAACATCCCACCAATGAGAAGACGAATCATATGCATAATAGTTTAGCTCCTGTTCAAAAATACTTATCGTTGCACGTACTTGACGATAACTGAATCTTATCCTAATTCATCGTTCCATCGGAATCTTTACATGATAATTGTGTGCGAATTCGATGGCTTCGTCATATCCCGCGTCTGCATGGCGGATGACGCCCATTCCTGGATCAGTGGTCAGGACACGTTCAATTCGCCTCCCAGCCTCCGGAGTTCCGTCGGCGACAATCACCTGTCCGGCGTGCAGTGAGTAGCCGATACCGGCGCCGCCGCCGTGGGGCAGCGACACCCAGGTCGCACCGCCGGCGACGTTTATCATTGCGTTGAGATAGACCCAGTCGGCGATAGCGTCGGAGCCGTCCTTCATTGATTCAGTCTCGCGGTTGGGTGACGCGACGCTGCCGCAGTCTAGGTGATCACGGCCGATGACGATCGGGGCTTTTAGCTCGCCGGAAGCGACCATTTCGTTTAGCTTCAATCCGGCTTTCGCGCGTTCCCCGTAACCGAGCCAGCAAATGCGAGCCGGCAAACCCTGGAACTCGACTTGTTCCTGAGCCATTGTCAGCCAACGCGCAAGATGATCGTCGTCCGGGAATAAATTCATTATCGCTTCATCGGTGCGGTAGATGTCCTCCTTATCGCCCGAAAGGGCGACCCATCTAAACGGGCCTTTACCAACGCAGAAAAGAGGTCGAATGTACGCAGGAACAAATCCGGGATAATCGAATGCGTTCGCAACGCCGTTGTCCTTTGCTCTCTGACGAAGGTTATTGCCGTAGTCGAAAACGATGCTTCCGCGTCTTTGAAATTCGAGCATAGCCTCCACATGCTTTGCCATCGAATCCATCGCACGCTGTTCGTATTCGATCCGGTTTGTCTTTCGTAATTCGTTCGCCTGTTCGATATTTAAGCCGACGGGAATATAGCCATAGAGAACATCATGAGCAGATGTTTGATCGGTTACAACATCAGGGACGATGCCGCGCTCTAACAATTGCCAATAAACCTCAGCGGCGTTGCCGTGCATGGCAATGGATTTTGCCTCTTTAGTTTCGATGGCCGCGTTTGCGATCTCTAATGCATCGTCGAGATCTTTCGCAGCAACGTCAACCTGCTTCAACACCAATCGCCGTTCGATACGCCAAGGGTCAACGTCTACGAGCAATCCGACGCCGCCGTTAAACGTGATCGCCTGTGCCTGCGCACCGCCCATTTCGCCAAGTCCGGCGATAAGTACGAGTTTTCCGGCGAGCGTTCCCCAGCCATGCTGACGCGCCAGCGAGCCAAATGTTTCGTAGGTGCCTTGCAAAATACCTTGCGTCCCAATGTAGATCCACGACCCGGCGGTCATTTGGCCATACATCATAAGGCCGTCGCGTTCGAATTGATCAAACTGTTCCTGCGTGGCCCAATGAGGCACGATGTTTGTATTTGCGATCAGCACTCGTGGCGCGTCCTTGTGGGATTTGAAAACGCCGACCGGTTTGCCGGATTGCACCATCAGCGTTTCATCTTCATTTAATTCTCTTAACGATCGCAGTATCGCGTCGAACGAATCCCAATTCCGCGCCGCCTTACCGCGTCCGCCGTAAACGATCAGATTATCCGGATCGAAGGCGACATCGGGATCGAGATTGTTCTGTATCATCCGATACGCGGCTTCGATCAGCCAATTCTTACAAGAAAGTTCGGTGCCAGTCGGTGATTTGATTACTCGTGTCATAACTCTAAGGATATGATAAACGGAATTACGAATTGGCGAAAATCTGATAACATTCTCGGGAAAGATCTCGTAAGAGTTAGCATTATGAAAACACTAAAGTATCTGTTTCTATTTCTCGCAATATTTGCGGTTGCGGGCATTGCGGTCTTTGCCCAGACGGGGAAGAAACCAAAATACGATGAAAAGCTGGCCAAAAAACTAGGCGCTGACGAACGGGGGATGAAGATGTATGTCCTATGCATCCTGAAGACCGGCCCGAAGGACGCTTTAGTCAAAGGAAAAGAGCGCAATGAGATCTTTGCGGGGCATTTTACAAACATAGGCAGACTCGCAGACGAAGGAAAACTCGCCGTCGCAGGTCCGTTTGAAGATAATGATAAATCGTATCGCGGCCTTTATATCTTTAACGTCGCAACGATTGAAGAGGCGGAGAAACTCGTCATTATGGATCCTGCGGTAAAGGCTGGAGTATTTGTGCCCGACCTCACGCTTTGGTACAGCACCGCGGCGATGATGACCCTTGCTGAAACACATAAGAAACTCGAAAAGCCGAAAAAATAGTGCAGAACGCTGATCTGATAATCTGCAATGCCGGACAATTGGTCACATGTGCATCCGGCGGTAAGCCGAAGCGAAGTGCGGAGATGCTCGATGTGGGGACCGTCGAGAACGGCGCTGTCGCAATAGCTGACGGGAAGATCGTCGGCATTGGCCGTTCGGCTGTAATGCTTGATTCTTATTCGTCGGATAACGTTATCGATGTCGAAGGGCGAGTCGTCTGTCCTGGCTTCGTCGACCCGCACACGCATATTGTTTACGCGGGGGACCGGCTTGATGAATTTGAATTGAAGATCAAAGGTGCGGATTATCTGGAGATACTGACAAGCGGTGGCGGAATAATTTCGACCGTGAAGCAGACGCGTGCCGCGAGTGTCGAAGCGTTGGTTGAACAGAGTCTTGCCCGTCTCGATAAGATGCTGGCTTGCGGTACGACGACGGTGGAGATAAAGACTGGTTACGGGCTTGACGCCGAAACTGAGCTGAAAATGCTTGAGGTGATCGCAGAACTCGATCATAGGCACGCGATCAACCTCGTGCCGACATTTCTCGCCGCCCACGCTGTTCCGCCCGAATTCAAAGATAATTCTGAAAAATACGTCAATCTGATCTGCGACACAATGTTATCGAGCGCCTGGAAATGGTTTGTAGGATCAACATTTTACGGGAAAACGCCGTTCTTCTGTGACGTTTTTTGTGAGAAAGGTGCGTTCACACCAGCACAATCCAGGAAAATTCTGGAAACTGCCAAGAGCCTCGGATATAAGCTAAAGGCACACGTTGATCAGTTTACAAATCTCGGCGGGTCGAAGCTCGCTATCCTGGCTGGTGCGATGTCGATCGATCACCTAGATGCGACCTCTGACGAAGAGGTTCAGATACTCTCAAAGAGCGATACTATAGGAATCGTGATTCCAACAGAGAATTTTAGCGCCGGTAAACTACAGTTTGCCGACGCCAGAAAGCTGATCGATTCGGGATGTGCGGTCGCTCTTTCAACAGATTTCAATCCGGGCTCGGCTCCGTGTCCTTCGCAGCCGATGGCGATGGCAATTGCATGCCGTTATCAAAAGCTGTCCCCGGCCGAGGTTCTCAATGCCGCAACGATAAATGCAGCATACGCGATCGGGTTGGGTGATAAGGTTGGCTCGCTTGAGGTTGGAAAGCAGGCCGACCTGTTAATACTGGACACAACTGACTATCGCCAGATAGCGTATGAATTTGGCGGCAATCTTGTCAGTTCAGTTATTTCAAAGGGCAACGTCGTCGTCTAAATCATTCCTGGATTTTGTGCTAATCTCTCATTGTTTATGACGACCGAGATCATTATCGACGGCGAAAGCCTTACCTTCGAACAAGTTGTCGCAGTTGCGTACGGCAAGCCGGGTTCGCCGCGTGTCATCTTATCGGAAATGGCTAAGGCCAATGTGAATAGATGCGCCGAGGCTGTTCAAATATTGCTCGAACGCGGCGAGATCGCGTATGGAATTACGACCGGATTCGGCGCGTTCAAAGATAAGATCATCAGCCGCGAAGAGGTCGAAACGCTCCAACGAAATATTGTTCTGAGTCACGCAGTTGGCGTCGGAAAAGCGTTTGACATCCCAACGGTTCGGGCGATCATGCTGATCCGGGCGAATACGCTGGCAAGAGGTTTCTCAGGCATAAGGCTTGAAACGATTGAACTGATTCTCGAATGTCTCAATCGCGGCGTACATCCGATCATTCCTGAAAAGGGAAGTCTCGGTGCAAGCGGCGACCTCGCGCCGTTGGCTCATTTCGCCTGCGTCCTCCTCGGCGAAGGCGAGGCTGAATACAAGGGCGAGCAGCTCAAAGGTGGTGCGGCTCTCGCAAAAGCGGGACTCGCTCCTATCACGTTGGCAGCTAAAGAAGGCCTGGCT
>JBKJJR010000302.1:0-4227 GCA_046597835.1 Pyrinomonadaceae bacterium | reverse complement strand
AACGCCGCGATCAATAAAACTAATACGAACTTTCTCATAACAAATTTTCTCCTCAATAACTTCGGTCTGCAAACGTGGAAGCTAATTCTTATTTGACTGATTCAGCAAGATTTATATGTTTTCCCGGACGAATTGTCAATGAAAATGATTGGCTGCGTTCCCCATCGGGGTGTGTGGGAAGCCAGTGGGACAGAAATCGTTGGGACAGCGGCCTTAAGGACGAATGATGAATTAAATGAAAGAAAGCGCATTGGTACGGTGGAACAGTTTATTATGTAAACGAGTATCGGGTTATTTGTGGGGACAAGAATAAATGATGTACAAACGAGTTTTTGCCGTTGGGTTGGCGTTCTTTTTTTTGTTTTCGGCGGCGAATGCACAGAAGGCTGAGGTGACGGTGAGCCTTAACGAGACTTTTTTTGATGCGCTCTTAGATTCCGCGTTTCAAAATTTTGATCCGCCGGAATTTTCGATAGTTGAGAATAAGGATCCGGGGTGCAGTGAATCTATCAAGATCTTGCGCGAAACGAATGGCGTTCGCACGGCTGTGCGGTTTCGCGAGGGCAAGATCTTCGTGCCGCTGGCTTTTTCGGGAAATTACGCGCCACCTTTTCTCGGCTGTGTGGGATTTGCGGGTTGGGCGGAGACTAATATCGATCTTGAATTTGACCAGGCCGGGCAGAGGCTTATCGGGCGAGCCCGCGTGTTGAATGTAAACCTCAACGGCACCGGCGGACTCGGCGGGACGATCATCGCTAGACTACTCCAGGGCTCGATCGATAAGAAACTGAATCCCATCGAAATAATTCGTCTTGACAAATTGTCGTTTGGCGTTCCGATGCAGAATGGCGGCAGTATTCGTATTCGGGCGACGGGCGTTCGGCCCGAGATAGGCAGCGGAATAATTAATATTCGCGTGACCTATGAATTCCTTAAAGATTAACGATCTATGCGAAAACGGCAGGCAACCCAACGATTTAGGAGCCAATTGTCGTCTAAATTACACTATTTGTGCCCATTGATGATCAAAATAGCTTTGGAACGGTATTTGCCATAAGTAATTGCAGGGTCAGGAATGCTGGCCAAAATAGAGTTATTAACGGGGGAAGTTATGTTAAAAGATCGATTAAAAAAAATAACGTTATCATTGTTCGCAGGAGGGATGTTTCTGCTTGGCATTAGCGGCGACGTTTCTGGACAGCAAAATCGCGGTCAGGAGAAGAAAGCCGAAAAGCAAGCAGAACAAGCAGACGAGAAAAAGCAACAGCAGCCGGTAAAACAGGCGCCTGTAAAGCAACCGCCGGTCGTCGTCCCGCAGCAGGATGAGCGTCGTAAAGTACAGCAGGAAAAGCAGCAGCAACAGGTAAGACAGTCTAACGCTGATCGCCAGAAAGAGCAGCAATATAGAGTTGAGCAAATTCATCAGGCGAATGAAGTTCGCCAGCAGCAGCAACAGCAGCGGGTTCAACAGATCAGGCAGGCGAATCAAAACCGTCAAATTCAGCAGCAGCAACAGGTACAACAGCAACAGCAGATCCGGCAGTCGAACCGACGTCCGTTGATTCAATCTCAGACGCAGGCTGATACCAACATTCAAGTTTATGCTAACCAGCCGAAGGTTCGTTTCACCCGACAGCAGCAGCAACAGCTTCAGCAGCAGCGTTGGAGTCAATATAACCAGCGTTGGAGTAATTGGCAGAGCATCCAGCGGCAGCGTGACCAGTATCTTCAGCAGCAACGCCGAAATGCTTATCTGCAGTATCAGCAACAGTATTGGGAAAGGTTAAGACAGGATCAACTGCGTTTGCAGCAGGCACGATATTACGATAATTACTTTAATAATTATCGGTATAATCGCGAAGGCAGTTCCTATTACACGAGTCAGTATGGTGCACAGATGCTCCGCGACGCTGTCAACAATGGCTATCAGGAAGGATTCTCTGCCGGACAGGCTGATCAACGTGATAATTGGCGGTACGATTATCAGAATTCGTACGGCTATCAGGATGCGGCACTAGGTTACAACAGCTACTATGTCAGCTATGACGAGTATAACTATTATTTCCGTCAGGGTTTTCAGCGGGGATACGAGGACGGTTATTACAGCCGCAATCAGTATGGAAGCTACTCGAATGGCAGAAATTCTATATTGAGCGGTATCGTCGGAACCATTCTTAATCTCGCACTTAACTCAAACTAAGCCTGAAGTTAGTTAGTTTTCGGCCTCGTTCGTTGGAAAACGAACGGGGCTTTTTCTTTTATAGGTGAGAGTGAACGATAAATTATGCGTTCCGTTTGATAGAATCAAGAGCTACGTTTATGAAGCAACCGCTTGTAGCCATCATCGGTCGACCTAATGTCGGTAAATCCACACTGTTCAATCGGCTTACCGGTAGCCGCAAGGCCATCGTCGGCGATCAGCCGGGCATTACGCGTGACCGGATGTTCGGGGATGTCGAGTGGAAGGCTAAGATATTTCGTCTCGTAGATACGGGCGGCATTGTGCCTGACGACGAAGCGATCATACCGTCTAATATATTCAAACAGGCTTCGCACGCAATAGACGAGTCGGTCGCGATAATTTGGGTTTTGGATTCGCGCGCGGGCGTAACACCGCTTGACGAAGAACTCGGCGTATTGTTGCGCAACACCGGCAAGCCCATTATCATCGCCGCTAACAAAGTCGAATCTAAAACAGTCGAGAACGAAGCGGGCGAATTTTATCAATTCGGTTATGAAATGTCGCCGGTCTCCGCCGAGCACGGTACGGGCATCGGCGATCTTCTCGATATGGTCTTTGAGCATTTGGAGTTTGAAGACGAAGACGAGACAGTGGCACCGCGTGAAATAAAGCTCGCCATCATCGGCCGTCCAAATGTTGGAAAATCTTCATTGCTTAATAGGATCCTTGGCGAGGAGCGAGTGATCGTGTCTCCGATTCCCGGAACGACTCGCGACGCGATCGACACCCATTTAACCGCCGACGGACAGGATTTTCTGCTGATCGATACTGCGGGTATTCGCCGAAAGGGAAAGACAACGGAGATGGCGGAAAAGCTATCCGTCATCATGGCCCGCAAAGCTCTCGAACGAGCCGATGTTGTATTGCTTGTTATCGACGCTGTTGAAGGCGTGACAAATCTGGACGCAAACATTGCGGGCTATGCGGTCGATTCGGGCTGCTCCGTCATCATTGTCGTCAATAAATGGGACGCGAAAGAGGAAAAAGAAACTAACACGATCTACGAGTTTGAACGCAGCCTGCGAATGGCGATGAAATTTCTCGACTGGGCGCCTATCGTGACGACATCGGCCCTGACCGGCCAACGCGTGACAAAGATATTGCCGTTGGTGGCGAAAGCGAACGAGGCCCGCAACCTCCGTGTCCAAACCTCGATGCTCAATCGTTTCTTTGAGGATTCGATCTCGCAGCCTAAAGGCGGCGGCACACCGGCACCTGTGCGTGGCGGCGTCTCGAGATTAAAGATCCAGTTTTTGACACAAGCGGGAATGCGCCCGCCGTTGTTTATATTGTTTACGTCCGGCGGCAGATCGAAACTTCATTTTTCTTATCTGCGTTATATTGAAAACCAGCTACGGGAGAAATTTGAGTTTTTTGGTACGCCCATTAGATTGGTCGAACGGCATAAAGTGAAATCGAAGTAGTTTTCGGCGCGTTCCGGCCGTACGTCAGATATTGGAAAATGCGTGACCGTCCGATAGAATAATTCAACACGAGATCCACAGATAATGGAAGTATTCTTATTAATATTGAGACTCGGGCTTGCCGCAATTTTTGGCTTGGCGGGCATCGCAAAGTTTCTTGACCTTGATGGTTCTGAAAAGGCTTTTAAGGAATTCGGTGTGCCCGCGGCGATCGCGAGGCCGTCGTCGATCGCTTTGTCGGTTTTTGAGATCGTCATTGCCGTAATGTTTTTGTTTACGGTAACCTCTTGGTACGCGGCGGTCGGAGCATTATTCCTGTTGGTATTGTTTATCGGCCAGATGATCTATCAGATGGCGAAGGGTAACTCGCCCGATTGCCATTGTTTTGGGCAGCTTCACAGCGAACCGGTTGGAAAGAAGAGTCTTATTCGCAATATGGTTTTTGCGTTGCCGGCGGGTTTTCTGGTGTTTCAGGGGCGTGAAAACCAGGGGGTGAGTTTAGCGGATCCGCGTTTGGATGTTATGCAATTGGTTCTTGGTATTGCGATAGTGGCGTTTCTG
>JBKJJR010000024.1:0-4738 GCA_046597835.1 Pyrinomonadaceae bacterium | reverse complement strand
GTCGGCGGCGGCTATCGAGGCTATCGCTTCACGATTCTTCTCAAGAGCAGCGTCTTGTCCGACTATAAAGAATGTTATTTTCAGGTTTCGTTCTTTCAGAAATGCAAGCACGCGCGGCACGACAATATCGAGATACGATGGAAACGAATCCCAGCCCGTATCACCGTGCGTCTTCATATAAGACCATTTATTGTCGAGGTCGAGCGATAAGCTCGCTATCTGTTTCATGTTGTTTTACCACAGCGACACAGAGGGTACAGAGAAATCCAATTTTACTAACTCTGTGTTCTCTGAGACTCTGTGGTGAATTCTGTTTCAAAAAATCTCTCCGCCAGTTGGACAGTTTCGTTCACATTCAGCGTTCCGTTGACGATGTGCGACGAGTTGACGACATGCAGCCCATCGACAGATGTTTTCATCGAAGGCAGATCGCGCGAGTAGTTTAGAACCGGCAGCGGAAAAACTTGTCTGACGCGCGAGACCTTGAACGCCAGGACATCCTTTCGCGAGAAATGCGGATACATTTTTTCTAGTCCGCCCAGAAATATTTTCTCGATCTCCTCATCGGTCTTTTCAAAAAGCTCGTCGGTCGGCGCAACATATTTTGGCAAATAGACAAGAGCATTGCGGCCAAACTCTTGCTTATCAACTAGCGCCGACATCTCGATCACGCCTGTGAACGGCGCTTCGTCGGTGATGTTTGTAACATAGAAATTCGACAGTGAGCATTTCATCAGCACCGAAGCACAGACGATGCCCTGGTATCGAATGTTTTCCATGCCGCGCTTTTCGTTTTCTCTGAACTGCGGCGCGATCTTTGCGGCGATATTTGACGGGCAGGTCAGGATCACTTTGTCGAACGTGTCCCCGATGCCGTTTCCATTAAACTTTATCCCGCTGTTTGACGGCAGATCTGGCTCCGAGAGAAAACCTCCTGAGAATCCGCGAGCGATCGTAGTGGCGGTTTGCATCATGCCGTATTTGGTTTTTTGCGGCACGGCGTGGTACTTTGCATCCGCTCGCCTTCGGGACACGGGCAAAGATACCCGTATTTTGCCGTTCTCAAGTTTTTCAATTTTTTCGATGCGCGAATTCAACCTTATATCGACGCCCTTTTCAACCAGCACTTCACTGAAACGTTTCAGAACGCGGGCGTAACCACCGCGAACGTAACCAAACATCTCTTTTTTGAGACCGGAATTCCTCGCAGCATACAAACGCTGGATCGTCGCCCAGATAAACGCGGCTGACGTCTCTTTGTAAGCCTCGCCGAGCTTTGCCATCAAAAGCGGCTTCCAGATCTTTTCGAATGTCCTTTTTCCCGAGAGTCTTGTTAGCCAATCTTCGACTGTGACCGTTTCGAGACGCTTCCAATCTTTGACCCGCGATGCATAGAAGATCGTCGCTCCAAGCCGCAGCTTATCTAATAGATTTAGTGGGGGAAATGCGAGAAACTCCATTGAGTCGGACATCGAGAATAAATGTCCATCGCTGTAAAAGCCGGTCTTGGTCTCGACCCACCGATATTCGTCGCCGAGACCGAGTTCCTCGACGATCTTTCTCGTGTATTTATCCGAGAGAAGCGTGACGTGGTAATGCTTGTCCCAAACGACATCGCCGATCTCCCACGCTGCGGCCAGGCCGCCGATTCCGTCGGAGCCTTCGATGAGCGTGACGCTGGCACCTGATTCGGCCAGACGTAAAGCGAGCGTCATGCCAAGAAAACCGGAACCGACGATGGCGATCTTTTGAGTCATACAAAAAATTTAAACGCAGAGAACGCCGAGAACGCAGAGCTTCAGATCAAACAAATGCCAATTCAGTGGTTTTCTCTGCGTCCTTTGCGGCCTCTGCGTTTAAATCTTTTTCACTGACCATGTTATTCACGATCTCGTATTTCAAGTCGCACATGCAGGAAAATGTTCCACTGTCGCTGTCGGCAAATTTGTGAAATTGCAGTCCGCATTTGCATACGGCTCCGATCGAACGTGCCGGCGAACCGAGCACAAGATGAAAATCGGGAACGCTCTTCGTCACTACTGAACCCATTCCGACCATTGCCCAACGGCCTATTTCAAGCTCGTTCCCGATGATGCAGCCTGCGCCGATCGTGGCGCCATGGCGAACCAATGTTGGCAGCGTATGTTCGTCAGGCTCACTGGGCCGCAAGCTTTTGAGATCGGGAAATGTCGAACGCGGAAAGCGGTCGTTCGTAAACGTCGTCGAGGCCGAGATCATCACGCCGTCCTCGATGGTCACTGCAGCGCAGATATAGACCATCGCGTTTATCTTGACGCGATCGCCTATTTTTACGTCATAGGCGATGTAGCTCTTTTCGCCGACGATACATTCCTCGCCTATCGTGGCTCCGTGACGGATGTGGACATTGTCCCAAATACTCGTGCCTTCGCCGATCGAGACGTTTTCTTCAATTATCGCTGTCGGATGTATTCTTGCCATATAAAAATGTTTTTAACGCAAAGTCGCTAAGGAGCAAAGACGCAAATTAAATATCTTTGCGACTTGGCGTCTGTGCGTTGAAATTCCTACCTAACCGCTACAGCTTTTTCTATCACCGGCTGCCACAAATTTTGCCTCAGCGATTTATAAGCTGCTTCGATCACTCGGACCGATGCCAGCGCGTCTTCGGGTTTAATATAGAGATCTTCTTTACCATTCAAGGCATTTGCGAAATTTTCGATCTTGCCCTTGAATGACGCGACCTTGTCATAGCCTTTGCCAAAAACTGTCCAGTCCGGGTTCGAGTTAACCTTATATTTCGACTCGCGCCAGCCTATATGCAGCGTGCCGTTGGTGCCGTAAATGCTGATGAAATAGGGCAGCTCTTTGTTTATTCCCCAGGTCAGATCAACACTTGCCGTGACGTTGCCTTTTGTTTTGGCAAACATCTTGACGTTCTCATCGACCGCCAATCCCTGCGTCCCTCCGGCGTCAACGACCAAAACTGACTCGATGCTGCCGAGAAAATAACGGATTATATCGACCGAGTGCGTACCGTTGTCGATCAAGACACCGCCGCCGGACAACTCGGCGTTCGAGTTCCAACGCTGTGACATATCGACCTTTGCGGTAAACGCATTTTCGAATTGCAAAACTTCGCCGAGCGTTCCTGATGCAAGAATTCCTTTTGCTTTTACAACGTCGTCGCAATATCGGAATTTCGACGCCATTGTGAAGAGAACATTGTTCGCGGCGGCCGTATTTATCATCTTCTCAGCCTCAGCGACGCTCAGGCACAATGGTTTTTCACAAAGCACGGGCGTTCCACGTCCCATAAAGAAACAGGCGATCTCAGGATGTGTGCTCGGCGGGGTCGCTACGATAATCGCGTCGAGTTCTAATTCGGCGAGCTGTTTGTAATCGCTGTAACTCTTGCCGCCGACGATCTCGGCGAGCGCACGGGCAGAATCTTCGCGTACATCCGCAACGGCCACCAGATCGCAGCAATTGCTCTCATTAAATGCCTGCGCATATGCTTGGGCAATTCCTCCGGCTCCAACTAATCCAAATCTCAATTTATTCATATTTTTTCAACGCAAAGTCGCAAAGTCGCCAAGATGCAAAGTAAAAACAAAAGTTTTTTGAGTCTTTGCATCTTAGCGTCTTTGCGTTAATTATTTTCTCAGTTTCGATGCCACAATGCGGACGTTGTCCGCGATGTATCGAACATGCTCCTCAGTGTATTTCTCGTTCCACGGCAGCACAAGCACATCGTGCAGTGCCTTTGCCGTTAACGGATAATTTCCCATTTCGTAATCCACCGCGCCTGTTCGGGCGAGGTTGAACGGGAACTGACTGTCGCCGAGCGTATTCTTCTCCTGAAAGACCTGGCACATAAATGCTGGTTTCACGATGTAACGCGGAGCCGAGAAAATATTCTTCTCTTTCAGCAAATTCGCCATGCCGACCGAGCCGCCTTCGATTTTTGTGTCATCGACCGTGAGGCAATATTTCCAATACACGTGCGTTGCGTCGTCCGCGATGACGGGCGTTTCGATACCATCAATGCCTTCGAGAAGCTGTTCAAACATTGCTGCCGTTCTCTGGCGGTTTGCGACACATTCTTCGAGTTTTTCGAGTTGGCCGAGAGCTGCCGCAGCCTGAAGCTCGCTGATGCGATAGTTCAGTGCCATAAAGTAATGGTCAGCATTCGCGTCGCCATAGCCCCAAGCCTTGTTGATATACAGAAACATGTGTCGAGCAAGTTTGTCGTCATTTGTGACGACCATCCCGCCTTCGCCGACGGTCATATGCTTGCCCTGTTGGAGCGAAAAGCAGCCGATGTCGCCGATGGTGCCGGCAAACTGCTTGCCGCACTTTGCGAGAAACGTCTGTGCCGAATCTTCGATCACAGGCAAATTATATTCTCGCGCCAATTCCATGATCGGCCCCATTACGCAAGGATTGCCGAACAGGTGAGTGACGATGATCGCTTTTGTGCGTTCGCTGATCTTGGCAGCGATCGTTTCGGCGGTGACGTTCAGGGTTTTCGGGTCAACCTCGGCAAATACCGGAACCACACCGCGATACATAAGCGGCGTTAGCGCGCCCATGTCGGTGATCGAGGTCGTTATGATCTCATCGCCCGGATTCGGATTGACCGTAGCGACCGCGATATGGATCGCTGCCGAACCTGAAGTGCAGGCGTAGGCGTATTTCGCACCAAATTTCTCGGCAAATTTCTGTTCAAGCAGCTTGCCAAACTTTCCTTTTGTGG
>JBKJJR010000011.1:0-2897 GCA_046597835.1 Pyrinomonadaceae bacterium | reverse complement strand
CTTGCCGCCGACGATCTCCTCGGTGCCGAGCGGCGAGAGAACTTTGAAATTCTCGAGCGGATTGCCATTGACGACGATCAGATCGGCCTTATAGCCGACGCGAATTCGCCCCAGTGTGTCTTCTTTCCCGAGTATCTTAGCACCATTTGACGTAGCGTGCTGAATTACTTTGAGCGGGTGAAAACCGGCTTCCTGATGCAGTTCGAGTTCGCGGAGCAGGCCGAAGCCGTACATCTGATAGATAAATCCTGCATCCTCGCCCGTGCCAACCACGCCGCCTTTCATTTCGAAATCATAGACGGCCTTCATCCAGATGCGGTAATTTTCTTTCCAATACGTCTCGTCGGTCGATGACCAGCCGATAAAATATGATCCGTGATTGTCCGGATTTGGCTTGAAATATTCTTCGAGCACCGGATGCAGATACTCGGCAAATGCCGGATTTGTCTGTGCCCGTTGCAGATCGCGCGAGGCTTCGTAAATGACCAGCGTCGGATCCCAAGCGACACTTGCTGCGACCATCGCATCGAGCACTTTGCTTAATTTTTCAGGATCGGCTTCGCGCCAAAGTCGGCCGGCGTAGCGAAAACGATCGACCTCGTTGTTGTAGTTGTAAGTCGAAGGGAAATTTTGCCTGCCGCTCTCGATCGCGGCGTCCGGTATGCCGTACCAATGCTCGATGCTGGTCGTGCCAAATTTGATGTCGTCCCACGCGTTGGTTTCCTCGACGCCGACGTGGTGCATCACACGCATGCCCTGTTTTTTTGCTTCGTCCATCATTGCCGCCATCAGATCGCGGTCGATCGTGTAGAGCTTGATGCCGTCAAATCCGGCCGTTTTTAGATCGCGAACGCGTTGACGCGCCTGCTCAGCGGTCCCCGGTGTTGGAGCGTCAAAATAACCGCCGTAAGCGAATATCCGCGGCCCAACGAGCGTGCCCGTGGCGATCTGGTCGCGATAGGCGAGCACTTTTTTCGAAGCCCACGCGTCGCGCACCGTGGTGATGCCATTGATGAGCCACATCTTTGTGCAGTATTCGACCGGCATCGGAACTCCGGCGCGTTCGTCGTGAGTGTGGCCGTGCAAATTGATCAAACCCGGCAGCACATATTTACCCGTCGCATCGATCACAATCTCATCAGCGGTAGTAGCTTTGGCCGGGCCCGTCGGCGTTATCCGCGTAATCAGATCATTTTCGACCGTGATGTCCAACGGCCCCGCCGCAGGCTTGCCGCTGCCGTCAACGACCATCGCCCCGCGGACGATGATCCGTTTTTGCCGTTTGCCGGAAAGGGAAGCCGGATTGCTTTGCGCAAACAATTGAGTGCCAAACGAGAGGAGCAAGGCCGTAGCCGCGATGATGCGTGTTGACTTAATATACATAGGTTTTACAGCAAGTTAGCATTGATTCGGCATGTGAGGCAAACGTATCTTTTGCCGTTTCGCGGCGTCTGTGACAAAATATCTTTTTAATAACGCTCAATATTTTTAACAGGAAGGTTTAATAATGGCTGGAAGAAATAAAGTTACGGTCGTCGGCGCGGGCAACGTAGGCGCGACTGCCGCTCATTGGATCGCTGCTAAAGAATTAGCGGATGTGGTTTTGGTCGATATCGTCGAGGGAACGCCGCAGGGTAAATGTCTAGATCTCGCCCAGGCTGCGCCGATCGACGGTTTTGACGTTAAGCTCGTCGGAACTAACGGTTATGAAGAAACGGCAGGTTCCGATGTGGTTATCATCACTGCCGGATTGCCCCGTAAGCCGGGCATGAGCCGCGACGATCTGCTCAAAACAAACTCGGACATCGTCGGACAGGTTACCGAACAGGTTGCCAAATATAGCCCGAATTCGATCATCATCGTCGTCTCAAATCCGCTCGACGCAATGGCACAGGTCGCGTTTCGCCGATCGGGGTTCCCGAAAAATCGCGTGATGGGAATGGCCGGTGTGCTTGACTCGGCGCGTATGCGGTGCTTTGTCGCTGAGGAACTGGATGTCTCGGTCGAAAACGTCACATGTTTCGTACTCGGCGGACACGGTGACACGATGGTTCCGCTGCCGCGATATTCGACGGTCGCGGGAATCCCGATCACCGAGCTTATTGCTAAGGACAAACTTGACGCGATCATCACCCGCACCGCCAACGGCGGAGCGGAGATCGTTGGTTTGCTCAAGACGGGTTCGGCATACTACGCACCATCACTCGGTGCGGTCGAAATGACCGAAGCGATCCTCAAGGACAAGAAAAAGATCCTGCCCTGTGCCGTCTTTCTGGAAGGCGAGTACGGCGTCAGCAATCTGTTCGTCGGCGTCCCTGTCAAACTCGGCAAAAACGGCATCGAACAGATCATCGAGATCTCACTTACCAACGACGAACGCACGGCTCTCCACAAGAGTGCTGCTGCCGTTCAGGAGTTGGTCGATATTCTCAACGTTTGATATTTCAAATTTCAGATCTGAAATGGGGAAGGCCGAAAGCCTTCCCTTTTTTTCGCTTACTCTTCGTTCATCGTGACCGATTTGTTCTGTCAGCCTGACCGAATTTCATTCAACGCGGCAATGTCTATAATCCGCTAACCCCAATCATTACAACACATACTCTTTGGCACGATTCTTGTAAATAGAATCGCGAGCGGCGTAGTCCGCCTATTCTCTGCCCCGGGATAAGGAGCTAATTGTTATGAATCTTCCAATCTTTGATTTTACGACGACCAGAAAGTTCGCTGCGATAGCGATTCTAACGTCGTTTATTTTCACGAACGCCTTTGCGGTCGGTGCATTTCACGGTGAACGAGCAAGTACCGTATCAGTCTCTTCGGCGACGGTAAAATACACTACCGACCTGACGCAGCTTGGCCGTGAAGGACGCCTGCGTGAGGAACTAAGCTTTGAAAGA
>JBKJJR010000282.1:0-3357 GCA_046597835.1 Pyrinomonadaceae bacterium | reverse complement strand
CATATATCACCGGCAGCCAATCGTCGCCCAGAACCTCTCGAATTTTTACTTCGATCTTCAAAGATTTTTATAGCGAATCCGCGATCTCCTGAAAGCGGTTAAATAATTTGCCGACATGGACGCCGTCCATTATCGTGTGGTTTGCCTCGACCGACAACGGCATTTTTTTGACGCTGCCTTCGTCGAATATCTTTCCAAACACGATGCGTGGCACAGTTTGGGTTTTGTCGAGCCGGCTTGCGTGTTTGAAACTGGTGAACGATACCCACGGAATGACGGAGTAATAGATCATGTCAACACGATCGGATTCTACGTCAAATGTTTTGAGCTTTTTGTATTTAACTCGCGCGGCTTTGCCGGTGCGGTTGAATTCAAATACATCATCGTTCATCTCGAAGTAGCAAAATGAAAACGTTTCGTCGTCATTCAGGATCGTCTGAGTTGCGTGTATCCTGTCGAATTCGACAAGCCGACCTTCGAAAAACCTGATACGGAATTCGCGGATCTCATTCGCCGCCCGCTGCGTGCAAAATAAGGCCGTCAGCGAGAACGCAAGATCGTTTTGTTTGCAGAATTGATAAAGCCGGGTTACGTCAACGTTAGCAGTCAAATTGAAAAACGGATCGTCGTAATTTTGAAAAAACTCGTAGGTTGCACGTCGAGGCCAGTGTACGATATCGACTTCGGTAAACATTGCTTTTCATCGCCCTGCGCGAGCGGCGGGGCTTGGTGATTGCGAGAATTTTTCTATCACGCCGTCGCTAAAAATGCCCAAATAAAACACGCCAAGTGCTGTTATTATCAGAGCAGCAGCCAGTCCAAGCGGAATTTTGGGAGCGAGCCAGTCGGACGTGCGTTCGCGGAAGAACATCACGACGATCAGCCGCAAATAATAATATGCCGAGATGGCAGTATTGAGCACAGCAACGACAACTAGGATCGTCAGGAGCGTGTTGCCGGTCCCCAGTGCCGACTGAAAAACAAGTACCTTGCCCATAAAACCGGCTGTCAGCGGCAGGCCCAAAAGCGAAAGCATAAAGAGCGAGAGCGTGAACGATAAAACCGGCGATTTGAAGCCGATGCCGTTGTAATCTTCAAAATCGTTGCGGCGGTCGTTCTTTTGGGCGAGGAGCGTTAAGATAGCAAAAGCTCCAAGATTTGTAACAGCATAGGTCAGCAAATAAAATGCGACCGAGGCAATGGCTTCGTCACGCGCCTGAGCCGTTTTTGCCATTCCCGCGCCGACAAAACCGACCAATGCGTATCCCGCGTGGGCGATGGACGAATACGCGAGCATGCGCTTGACGCTCGTTTGCATTATCGCGACAACGTTGCCGATGAACATCGTGAGCATAGCCATCAACGCGATCGCCGTCACCCAGGTTTGATGAAGATACACGGATGCCTGAACGGTCGCGACAAGTGGGAACCCCAGAACAAAAACACGAATGAACGAAGCGAACGCGGCCGCCTTTGGCCCGGCGGCCATAAAGCCTGTTACCGGCGTCGGAGCTCCCTCATAAACATCAGGCGTCCAGACGTGAAACGGCGCCATCGCGATCTTGAAACCAAAGCCAATGATCATCATCGCAGCTCCGATCAGCATGAGCGCAGGAAAGTTGACGACGATATCGGCGCTTTTAAGAATTCCCGCGATCTGTGTCAGGTTTGTCGAGCCCGTCGCTCCGTAAATGAGCGCCATTCCGTAAAGTAAAAATGCCGACGCAAACGAGCCGAGAATGAAGTACTTCATCGCGGATTCGTTCGAGCGAAGATCGCCTTTTCGCAGCCCGGCCATTACGTATGTTGCGATCGAGAGCGTTTCGAGGCCGAGAAATATCACGACGAGATCGTTGCCCGAGGCCATCAGCATCATTCCAAATGTGGCGAACATGAGCAGCGCGTGGTATTCGCCAACAGGCACATTTTCACGTTCGACCCATACAGTGGAAATGAGGATCGTCATCGCCGTGACAAACAAGAAAACGAACGAGAAGCTCAGCCGCAGGCTGTCGTGGACGATCATTCCATTCCAGGCGGTAGTTATGCCATATGCTCCCGTCCACATTATTGTGAGCAGAATTGCAGCGATCGCCAAACAAGCAAGTGAGACAGCACCGGACACGAAACGCTGCTTCGGAAAAAAGCTGTCATAGACCATCACAACAATTCCCGCGACGGCCACGACCAATTCGGGAAGTATGATCGAGATATCGACATTGGGATTGGTCAGGTCTGCTAAAAACATTGTATTCATCATGCCAACTGTAAATGGATCTAATGAGCCTTATCCGAATATGCAAATTTTTTTTCGCCCGCTGTAACAGCAATATTCAGCGAATTCTCGCGCGGCGGTATCGGGCAATTCCATTTGTCACCGCCGTATGCACAATGCGGATTGTATGCCAGGTTGAAATCCAGTATCACTGAGTTGCCTTTGGGCATTCGAATACCTGTGTATCTGCCGCCGCCGTAAGTTTCCGTCCTGTTGGTCAAATCTTTGAACGGAATGAACAAAAGATCGGCGTATTCTGGAAACTTTGCCAGGATCGCCGGATCCATCTGATAGACGCTCAGGGTCAACGCCGTGCCTTGGATCTTGAATTTCAAGATGCCGAATTTCACAAACTTTTTCGCGGTGCCAGACGACGTCGGCATCTGAAACAATTTTTCACTCGGCGTCCGGGTAAATGAAGCCGTTACGCGAAAATTGTTGTCAACCGGAAAGTAATTCAATCCCTTGAACCCGACAAAATCCTCTTCCTTTAACGGCGACTCCTTTTTGTCGCGAAATTCTTTTTCGCGGCCATCTCTGAACTCCTTCAAGTCAGTCGATCCGTAAAATGTCTGCGCCGATAAACCAGACGCAAATGAAAATAATGCAAATATCAATAATGTTGACTTAATCATTACGGAGCCTCGCAACCGCAATCGGAAACTTCCAGCGGAACATTAGCGTGAACTTCGGCGTGATCGACGCTGCCGCCGGCCTGGCCCATCACCCGTACCTGAATTGCCTTAATGGCGTTGTCACTGCGCTCCAGAAATGGTTTTGGATAAACCCCCATGTAAACCATGAGAAACAACAGCGGGATCATCAGCCCTATCTCGCGCCAACTGAGGTCGGCGAGCGCCTTATTCTTTTCGTTCGTGACTTTCCCAAAGAAAACTCGCTGCACCATCCAGAGCAAATAAACCGCCGCAAAAATAACGCCCGTTCCGGCGAGCATCGTGGCGATGATGTTCCAGTTTGTGCCGCCTGTTATAGCGAGCGCGTGCGATTGGAACATACCAACCATTATCAGGAATTCGCCGACAAAA
Organism: Pyrinomonadaceae bacterium; assembly: GCA_046597835.1. Taxonomy (GTDB): domain Bacteria; phylum Acidobacteriota; class Blastocatellia; order Pyrinomonadales; family Pyrinomonadaceae; genus OLB17. The sequence goes on along the minus strand of JBKJJR010000282.1, from coordinate 36 downwards.
CCATTGAGGAACGGCAGGCCGACCGAGGCCATTGTC
>JBKJJR010000150.1:0-4357 GCA_046597835.1 Pyrinomonadaceae bacterium | reverse complement strand
GAAACGGTAGCAGCGGTTACTCGCAGATCTTCGAGCGTCGCTTCGGCTTTTTTCTGATCTCCGAGATCGCGATACGCTTCGTAAACAAGCATCCCCGCGTCAAATATCTCATCAAGCCATCTTGCCCTCGACGCTGCATCTTTTGACAACTCTTTTACAGCCTTATAACCTTCGTCGGCATGATCCGCCATCCGGCCAAAATCTTTTTGCGTCTGATATGCCTTGGCAAGTTCGCCTTCCATTCGAGCCCGCTCGGAGAGTTTTACTGGTTCGGATTTGAGATATTCAGCCAACAGAGTCTCGGCCTCGCCTAGTTTTCTCTGCTTTGCCAGAACAACAATGACGATCGACCGAGCCGACTGGCGGCGGTCGGCGGGAGCGGTTTCAATGGCGATGAACTTGCGAAGACTTTCAGCCGTGCCGTCGAGGTTCTCGGCGATCCAATGCAGCATTCCCACATAATAAAGATCGTCGCCGGCAAGACCTTTGCGGGCCGACGCCGTTGCGGCATATTTTGCTGCTAGCTGCCGCTGTTCGAGCCGCGCCTGATCTAAAAGCCGCTGGCTAAACGGCACCTTCTTTGCATCATATTCAGTGGCTTTTGCTTTAATATATCCGTTTGTTTCATCGAAGAGCTGTTTGACCGATATTTCAACAACCGCAGGCGTCTCTGTTTGATCGGGCGCGCCGTCAACCGTGCGGCCGGATTGCGCGAAGGCTCCCGTCATTACAAAAAGGATAAAAAATAACAATGAGATAGATCGCATAAAAATCCCAAGACTACCCGCTCGTCCCGATGCCGCGAAAAAGGAAACGGTCCGCTCCAAAGGTCTTAAAATATTCCGAATCAGTGCCGCTAACCAGAGCCTCAGCAGCGAGTTTTGCGGTCAAAGGCGCGAGCAAAATGCCGTTACGGTAATGGCCGGTTGCCATGAAAAGGCCATGGATCCCGCCGATCGAGCCAAGCACCGGCAAAGCGTCTGATGCGCATGGCCGCAAGCCTGCCCAGCGATCTACTATCGGTAAATCAACGATGCGCGGAGTTATCTCACAAGCCATTTCCCTTATTGAAAGACCAGCAGATTCCGTGACTGATTTATCAAATCCAACATTTTCCGATGTCGAACCAGCCAATAGCCTACCGGCATGTCTTGGCACAATATAGCCTTTGTGACTGCATATCACATGCTGAAACACCCGATCTGCAGCTTGAAACGCAACAATCTGCCCGCGGACCGGCTCGATCTTGACAGGCATATCGGAATCGCCAAGTTTGATGAGCGACGTCCACGCTCCCGTTGTAACTATGGTCATATCAGCATTAATAATACCTGCATCAGTTTGCGCTCCGATCACATTGTTGTTTTCAATGATGAGTTTTTCTACGTGCGTTTTTTCGAGTATTTCGATGCCATTCATCTCTGCATAACATTTTAGGGCGGCGACGAGTTTGCGATTCTCAACCTGCCAGTCATTTGGAAAAAACAAGGCCTCGCGGACAAACGGTGAGACACACGGTTCTGCACGACGCGTTTCTTCTTCTGAAAAATGCTCGACCGAAAATCCGGCTTTCTGTTGCCATCTGAATCGTTCTCTGATCTCGCTTACATCGCTATCGGTAAAAGCCAGATAAAGCGTTCCGGTGCGGTCAAGCTCAATATCGACACCTGTTTCATCGAACAATTCCTCAGCAAATGCAGGATAGATATCACGCGAGTCGCAGCAAAGATCAAAAAAACTTCCGGTCTTATCAGCCTCAACCTGTGGGCTTAGCATCCCGGCGGCGGCCCACGATGCTTCCTCGCCGCACACACCTTTCTCCAGCAAAGTTATTCGCCTCACACCTTGTTTGTGCAGCTCACGAGCAATGCTCAACCCGATCACGCCGCCGCCGATTATCAGTACTTCAGGTTCCATCTCAAAACGCGATTTGTCCTTTATTCACAGGCCGTTGTAAATTTGATTATAGGATATTAAATATGAAACACACCATCACACTTATTCCCGGTGACGGCATCGGCCCTGAGATCGTGGCGGCAACAGTCCGGGTGATCGAGGCCACGGGCGTCGATATCGAATGGGAAACACAGATCTTGGGCGCGCAGGCTCTGGAAAAATACGGCGACACGCTGCCCGAAGCCGCGATCGAAGCGATGCGCCGTAACAAAGTTTCGCTCAAAGGGCCGATCATGACGCCGATCGGCAAAGGGTTCACTTCGGTAAACGTCGGCCTGCGAAAGGAGCTTGATCTATACGCAAATGTCCGCCCGATCAAGGCTTTGCCAAACGTCAAATGCCGCTATCCGGAGCTTGACTTGGTGATCGTTCGCGAAAATACTGAAGACCTTTACGCCGGCCTCGAGCACATCGTTGTTCCCGGTGTAGTCGAAAGCCTTAAGATCATCACGGAAAAGGCCTCGACGCGCATCGCCCGTTACGCCTTTGAATATGCGCGCGACAATGGCCGCAAAAAGGTTACTGCGGTCCACAAAGCAAACATCATGAAGCTCTCGGACGGCCTTTTTCTCGAGTGCTTTTATAACGTTGCACAGGAATACCCCGAGATCGAGGCCGACGACAAGATCATCGACAACTGCTGTATGCAGCTCGTTATGAGGCCCGAGCAATTTGACATAATGGTGATGGAAAATCTCTATGGCGATATTGTTTCCGATCTTTGCGCAGGCCTTATTGGCGGCCTTGGCCTCGCTCCGGGAGCGAATATCGGCGAGCGTGGGGCTGTCTTTGAGGCTGTCCACGGTTCCGCTCCCGATATCGCGGGTCAGGGTATTGCCAACCCGACGGCGCTAATGCTCTCGGCCATTCAGATGCTGCGTTATCTGGGCGAAAGGGACGCTGCACAGCGTTTGGAATCCGCGCTGTTTGCTGTTTTTGAGGAAGGCAAATCAATCACAAAGGATCTCGGCGGCAATGCCAAAACTAACGAATTTGCCCGAGCGATCGAGGAAAAAATAAAGGCCGGAGCATCTGCGTCGGCCTAAATCAAAAGCTGCCGGCCAAAAGAGGGCACTCACCAAACCCTAACTCTCGCCTCAGGTGCCAGGTACAATTTCTTGCCCGGCTGGACATTGAATGCGGAATACCACGAGTCAAGGTTTCGGACGGTATCGGCTCGATATTCGTCCGGTGCATGTCCGTCAGTCATTACGATCGACTTTAGGAGTTCGGGCCGCAGCTTGCCGCGATGTGCCTGGCCATAAGCAATGAAGAAACGCTGATCGCCAGTCAGTCCTCCGACGGTCGGTGCCTCTTTGCCGCCATATGCTGCCCGGTAACCGTCGTATGCCGCGGCGAGTCCTGCAAGATCGGCGATATTCTCGTCAAGTGTCAGTTTTCCATTGACATGCAAACCGGGGAGCGGTTCGTATGTGTCAAATTGGGCTGCCAGCATTCGTGCTGCATTCTGAAAATGATCAAGGTCCTGCGGCGTCCACCAGTTTTGATATTTCCCGTCGGCATCGAAAAGCGATCCGGTCGCGTCGAAACTATGGCTTATCTCGTGGCCGATGACGGAGCCGATACTGCCGTAATTGACGACCGGATCGGCATTCATATCGAAGAATGGCGGATTGAGGATCGCTGCCGGAAAGCTTAAAGCATTTTGAAGCGGATAGTTGACGGCATTCACTACTTGAGCAGCCATCCACCATTCACCCTTATCAACCGGCTTCCCAAGCTTTGACAAATGATATTTGTAATTGAACAGGCTAACGCGCTGAGAGTTGCCCAGAGCATCATCGGGCGTAATCTTTAGTCCGTTGTAACTGCGCCATTTGTCCGGATAACCGACGCCGACATAAATAGTGTCAACTTTGGCCTTTGCCTTGGCGCGGGTCTCGGGCGACATCCAATCGATCTTGTCGATCCGGGCGCGAAATGCGGCAATAATGTTCTTAACGAGAGTTTGAATTTCCGTCTTGGCCCGTGCCGAGAAATACTTTTCCGTGTACATTTTTCCAACGACATCGGTCAAAGCGTTGCTGGTAACGCTGATGGCCCGCACGTTACGCGGCCTTTGCTGACGCAATCCTGAGAGTTGCTTTCCGTTGAAATTGAAACTCTCATCCGCAAATGCTTTTGGCAGTAATCCTGATGACCGTTCGATCGTGCGGAATATAAGGTAGTCCTTCCAAACTCCCATATCCTCGCTGGCGACGAGGCCGGAAATTCCCTTGATCGCACTCGGATGCCATACCACTACCTGTGGTTGAGATGACAATCCGGCCGCTTTGAAATAGGCTTTCCAGTCCAACCCGGGTGCTTCTTTTGCAAATGCGGATGACTTCCAGGGATTATTAGCCTTTGCTACATTTGCAGAATCTTCGCGCGTGGCGTG
>JBKJJR010000139.1:0-4315 GCA_046597835.1 Pyrinomonadaceae bacterium | reverse complement strand
CACCGAGTCGCTTGCCGCGTCAAAATCTGCGATGGTCGTAAGCTTTACGAAGTTGACCGTCACCAAGGATCAGGAGCTCCGCAATAGCCTTCGTGAAGCAGGCGCAAGTTACCAGGTAGTTAAGAACACGCTGGCGCGTATCGCTGTCAAAGGCACGCAATTCGAGGACACCACGGAACATTTCAAAGGCGTGACCGCGATTGCATGGACCGAAAACGATCCGGTCGTTTTAAGCAAGGCGATCTCCAAGTTCATGAAGGACAACGCCGATATTTACACGTTCAAAACGGGCGTTGTCGATGGCAAGCTGGTCGATCTTGCCCAACTGACGACCATCGCAAACCTGCCGTCAAAAGAAGAGCTTATTTCCAAGCTTTTGTGGGTGCTCAATAGCTCGGCACAGCGTTTGGTAACGGTAATTAATGCTGTTCCTCGTGATCTGGCGATCGTGATCAAACAGATCGGCGACAAAGAAGACCGCGTGGCGGCCGCACCGGCCGCCGAAGCGAAAGCCGAAGAACCTGTTGCAGTCCCGGTCGCAGAAGAAGCTGCACCTGCTGCGGCGGAAGCTTCGGCTGAGGCGGCGGCGGAAGCACCCGCAGTCGAACCCGAAACGCCCGCGGCGGTTGCCGAACCATCAGCAGATGAGCCTCCGGCGGTTGAAGTGGAAGCCGCTTCAGCACTAGAAGAAGCTCCGGCTGTAGAAACCGCGGCCGGCAACGAAGCTGATGACGAAATTTTAGAACTTCCGCCCGAAGCCTAAGCTTTGCATTGGCGGAAGACAAGAGATTAAATTCCAAGTTTAATATTTGGAATTTGAATGGCCGTACTCAAGGAAAACGAGCCGAGTGATTTGTCAGGTCACATCGGCGTCGGACAAAGAATAAAGGTGATGCAACCCGTTATTTCGGCGTCCCGTGGGTTCTAGCGGCTGACATACGAGTAAATAGTTAATTGTAAATGGTAAATAGAAACCCTATTTACGATTTACTATTTACCATTTACTAATAGAGAACCCCAATAGGAGATAGATAAAATCATGGCAGTAAGTAAAGAAGATGTAATTGAGTATTTGAAGGGCATGTCCCTTCTCGACGCGTCGGAATTGGTCAAGGAACTCGAAGAAGTATTCGGCGTTTCCGCGGCAGCGGCAGCTCCAATGATGATGGCCGCGGGTGCCGGTGCGGGTGGTGGTGATGCCGCTCCAGCGGCAGAGGAAAAGGATGCGTTTGACGTTATTCTCTCCGCCGCCGGCGGCAACAAGATCGCCGTCATCAAGGTCGTTCGCGAAGTCGTCGCCGGTCTCGGCTTGAAAGAAGCCAAAGATCTGGTGGATGGCGCGCCCAAGGCCTTGAAAGAAGGCGTTTCTAAGGCCGAAGCTGACGAGATCAAGGCCAAATTGACCGAGGCGGGCGCGACCGTCGAACTCAAATAGCTAATGCAACCAATCAGGAACGCCGGTCATCGTATCGGCGTTCCGTTTGGCTTGCAATAGCCAAACTTGGTTGCTAAACTAAGTGGTTCGCGTCTTACTTTTAATAATATTTCGGACGCGAATCCGGAACCGTCGGACCGGAAACGCAATTATTTATTAGGGTTTCCTTTGGTTTTAGCCGCGACATCTGTCGCAAACAAGTGGAGTGTGGGTGTCTCGTTTTGGCACGCGCGAAAAAGATGGAATAAGCAAAAACTGCTTGTAAGCGGTCTGGGTAAGCTATACCCTTGACCGCATTTGCCGTCTTTACCGGAAGATTTTTGATGAGAATCGGTGCTACGGGCATCGTATCAGCAACTTTCACAAAAATCAACAGTTTTTTATAGCTCGCAATTAATTATATGATTAACAATCCTCTTCAAAGCAGCCCAAACGGCCTCGGACGGCGCACCAGCCAATCGCCCGAGCGTGTAGATTTTTCCAAGATCTATACATCGGCCCAGATTCCAAACTTGATCGAGGTCCAGCGCGAATCGTATAACCGTTTTCTGCAGATGGACCTGATCCCGGAGGAACGCGATTATATCGGCTTGCAGTCAGTGTTTGCGTCGATCTTTCCGGTTTCCGATTTTCGTGAAACGGCGACGCTCGAATACGTTGAATATCAGATCGGCAACTGGCAGTGCAAATGCGGCAATCTCGAAGGCCTACAGCACCTTCGCGCAAACTGCAAAAATTGCAGTGCCAAAATCAAGGTCGACCCGTTCAATCCCGCTGAGGTGCTTTGCAAAAATTGCGGTACGTTCAATGCAGTTCGCCCAAACCTTTGTGACAACTGCGGCGAACCGGTCGGCCTCAAGCACAAGCACGACCAGCAGGAATGCCAGGAACGCGGAATGTCCTACAGCGTGCCACTCAAGGTTAAAATTCGCCTAACCGTCTATGACAAAGACCCCGAAACTAATGTTTCGACCATCCGCGATATTAAGGAAGAGGACGTTTTCTTTGGCGAGATCCCGCTGATGACTGACAACGGCACGCTTATCATCAACGGCACCGAGCGCGTCATCGTGTCCCAGCTCCACCGCTCGCCGGGTGTGTTCTTTAAAGGCGATCGCGACGATTATCTCGCGAAGATCATTCCTTACCGTGGCTCATGGGTCGAATTTGAATACGACCAGAAAGGCATCCTTCACGCACGCCTCGGCAAACGCAAGATCATTGCCACAGTCTTTTTGCGTGCATTAGGACTATGGCTCAATCCGCAGATCGATATGAAAACGGTCTCGGACAACATCCTCGAAGAGGTCGTAAAGAACGCCGATTATCCTGATTCGAGCATTCTTAAGCTCTTTTATGTTACCGACGAAGTAACCGTTGAAAAAAGCAAGCTTTTCGTGACCGTCAAATCTCAAGGTGAAACCCATCTTGCTGGAATGCGTGCTGACGAGGACATCAACGATAAAAAGGAAGATATCGTCCGCAAAAACAAAAAGATCACAAAGTCGGCGATCGCCGACTTGCGGCGCCTTAAGAAAGCAAAGGTTCAGATCCTCGCGGCCGATCTCGAGGGCGCCGTTGCACTCGATGACGTAGTCAATTTGGAGACAGGCGAGGTCATCGTCGAAGCAAACACCGAGATCGTCGCCGGTAAACTCCAGCAGATCGTCGATGAAGGTGTGACCAGCTTTTCGATCTTTTTCCCGAAACGCGACGTCATCGGCGAGGTCATTTCGGCAACCTTGAAAAAGGACCCGATCTCGAAACCTGTCGATGCCCTTCTCGAGATCTACCGCAAGATGCGTCCCGGCGACCCGCCGACCGTGCCTACGTCCTATCGCCTGCTCGAAGGAATGTTCTTCGATGCACGCCGGTTCGATCTGTCGCGTGTCGGCCGCCTGAAATTTAATATCAAAATGGGCCGTCCGGAAAAGGACCGCATTAAAGATCAGTTATTAGAGGCGGGCGATTTTATCGAGGTCGTTAATTACCTCCTGCGGATGAAGAAGGACAGCGAGAATTACTATCAGGACGATATCGACCACCTCGGCAACCGCCGCGTCCGCGCGGTCGGTGAATTGCTCGAGAATCAGTTCCGTATCGGTCTCGAACGCATGGAACGTGCGATCAAGGAAAAAATGTCCATTCAACAGGACATGTTTACCACGATGCCCCGCGATCTTGTGAACGCCAAGCCTGTAACGGCGGCCGTTCGCGAGTTCTTCGGTTCCTCACAGCTGTCGCAGTTCATGGATCAAACTAACCCCCTTTCCGAAATCACGCACAAACGGCGTCTTTCGGCACTCGGACCTGGTGGTTTGTCCAGGGAACGCGCGGGATTCGAAGTCCGCGGCGTTCACCCGACGCACTACGGCCGCATCTGCCCGATCGAAACGCCTGAAGGCCCGAACATCGGCCTGATCTCGTCGCTTTCGTGTTTTGCGCGGATTAATGAGTTCGGCTTTATCGAATCGCCTTACCGGCGTGTCGTTGACGGCCGCGTTATCGAATACGTCCGTATAAACAACGGCGGCGATACCAGCTTTAAGCCGCGTGAGCACGTGCCGGTCGAGGATGTCGAGGCGGCAAACGCCAAATTAAAGGACGGCCAGAAAAAGGCTGACTTTGATCCGTTCCCGTTTTATCTGACCGCTTGGGAAGAAGACAAATACATTATCGGGCAGGCAAATATCGAACTCGACGAGAAAGGCAATTTCGTCAATGAAAGAAACGCAGCGCGGCAGAAAGGGGAATTTATCACGGCTGACCGGGCGGAAACGCAATATATGGACGTTTCGCCGAAACAGCTCGTTTCGGTTGCCGCATCCTTGATCCCTTTCCTTGAGAACGATGACGCCAACCGTGCTCTCATGGGATCGA
>JBKJJR010000357.1:0-2743 GCA_046597835.1 Pyrinomonadaceae bacterium | reverse complement strand
TTATTTATCTCGTTCGTTCGTACAGCAGAAAGGAATTTCCATTTGAGAATAAGGTGGTCGAAAATGAGGTCTAACACTCGTCCGAAAAAAAATATTGTCTGTCTTGTCCTAGTTTTTCTCTGCGTCTCCGCGTCACAGCGGTTAACGACTCCTGCGCAGGTTCGGCCGATCTATGATAGAGGGGCGACGGGTCTCGGTCAGATGTTAAAGCGACTCAATACGACTGCAACCGCCTTGATGATCGGCGCTCATCCCGACGACGAAGACACAGCCCTGCTCACATATCTCGCACGTGGCGAGAGTGCGCGAACGGCATATCTCAGTCTCACTCGCGGCGACGGCGGGCAAAATATCATCGGCCCTGAACTCGGCGAAGCGCTCGGTGTAATACGTACGGAAGAATTGCTGCAGGCGAGGCGGCTTGACGGTGCCGAGCAGTATTTTACGCGTGCTTACGATTACGGCTTTTCAAAGACGCTCGACGAGGCTAAGAGCAAATGGGACGAAAAGGTAATTCTCTGCGACGTGGTACGCGTGATCAGAATTTTTCAGCCGCTTGTTGTGATCTCGCAATTTACTGGTACATCTGCTGACGGCCACGGGCAGCATCAATTCTCCGGTTACATCACGCCGCTAGCCGTCAAAGCCGCCGCCGACGCGTCGCAATGCATCGAAGCCGGACCAGCATGGACCGTTAAAAAGTTCTACGTCCGCCACGGCTTTCGAGCGACCGGCGAACCGCAGTTAAAGATAAACACCGGCAAATACGATCCGCTTCTCGGCCGCTCCTACTTCGAGATCGCCATGGAAGCCCGCAGCCAACACAAATCGCAGGAACAAGGCGTGCTGGAGTTGCGCGGCGACCAATTCTCTGGACTCAATACATCAACAAGCGGACTAAAGGAAACCGGAATATTTGAGGGCTTGGACATATCAGGTCATAGCGGGTTTGACATTAATACTCCTGAAAGAACACTTTTTCAGCTTGTTGAGGCTTATGCGGTACTCGGAAATGGGAACGCCGAATCTCTACGCAACAATGCACCCACGCTAACGCCTGTTTTTAAAGCGTATTGCGGCGCATGGGCTAAGAACGATGAGGCCGCACTGAGGAAGATCTATTCGCAAGACACGATAAGACGCCTCGAAAGCCAAATGAAAGAGGAAAATGTAAAAACCCTGATCAAGTATCTCGAGGGCAGCGACAGAGTCTCTGGGCGTCCCTGTGAAGTTGTTAATGAAAAAGTCGTAGGAAACGCTGCGGAAGCAAGAATATATTCGGACAAATATCCGTCAGGTATCACCGTAGTTTTCGTAAAAGAGGACGGCGAGTGGAAAATTACAAATCGAAGCCCCGCGTTCGAGACCGGTCCCAAAGCGTTAGCGAATTTCGAACGTAAAGAGCTTATCGACGCAATCGTACTTGCTTCGGGCGTTGGGATCGATGCGCTGTCTGATGCTGAGATGGTCGTTCCTGGCGAAACAATCTTTCTAGGAGTGAAAGCGTTTACGCCGCTTTCGGACATTGTTAAGATCAAAGGCTTTCGCGCCGTTGCTCCTTCCGGATGGATCGTTACAAAAGCCGAAACACCAAAGGTCAACTCGGCTGCATTTGTGGCAAGGGAAACGGCAAATAAGAGTGAGTTTTTTAATGTAACAGTGCCTAGTGACTTGGAAATCACAAAGCCTTACTGGCTTACTGAGCCCTCTGACGGCGGCCTCTTTCGATGGCCGATGGATACGTCCTCGCATACCTTGCCCTTTCGATTACCCGAATTAAAAGTGGCAATCACTATCGAAGTGAACCAAACGGAAGTAGTCATTGAACGTCCGGTAGAGTATCGATACGCCGATGACATTCGCGGTGAGATCAGACGGAATGTGGAGTTCGTGCCGAAAGTTACAGTCGAGATGGATCAGTCACTGTTAATCGTTCCGTATTCGGAGCAGTCGCAGACGCGGCAGGTTGTGATGACGGTGACGAATCATTCGCAGAAGCCTGTTACCGGCACGGCCTCGCTGAATTTCAATACTCCGGTTGAGTGGAAAAATACTGCATCGTCACAGACGTTCGAGCTAAAGCGAACCGGCGAAAAGACTGCGATGACATTTGACGTGACGATTCCGGCACGCACGAAACAGGGAAGTTATCAAATCACCGGCCAGGCGATGGTCGGTGATGTGGTAGCGAATATGACGATGAAGACGATCACGTATCCTCACATCCAGACGCATCGTTATTACCGGCCCGCGACAGTCGATGTAAAGGTTATCGATCTCAAAGCCGCACGGTCAAAGGTCGGCTACATAGTCGGCAGCGGCGATCGAGTGTCAGATGCGATAAGTCAAATGGGATTTGACGTCGAGATCGTTTCAGAACGCGAACTTGCGAGTGGGAATTTGTCGCGGTTTGACGTGATCGTTGTGGGCATTCGGGCCTATCAGGTTCGCCCCGATCTTGTGGCAAACAACCAGCGACTTCTCGATTATGCACGAAACGGCGGTGCTGTGATCGTTCAGTATCAATTGCCGGGTTTTGCACAGCAAAATTTGATGCCGTATCCTGTGCAAATGGGGCCGCGCGTGGCAGATGAGAACGCAAAAGTCACGATCCTGCAGCCCGAACATTCGATATTCAATTTTCCTAACAAGATCACGAACGCGGATTTTGCAGCCTGGGTTCAGGAGCGGAACTTATATAATTTCAGCACGATGGACGCGGCTTACACACCGCTGCTCGAAT